>JACRNN010000176.1 GCA_016234955.1 Deltaproteobacteria bacterium
CGGGATACTCATGGTCATGATACTGCCCGTGCCCCCGATAGTGCTCGACCTCCTGCTCACGTTCAACATAACCGTCTCGATAATCATACTGCTCGTGGCGGTGTACATCAACAAGCCGCTCGATTTCTCGACGTTCCCCACGTTGCTGTTGATAACGACGCTCTTTCGCCTCTCGCTCAACGTGGCCTCGACCAGGCTGATACTCCTGCACGGCGCCGAGGGCCCTGGCGCCGCCGGACAGGTCATAAGCTCGTTCGGCAACTTCGTCGTCGGGGGCAACTACGCGGTCGGCTTCGTGGTCTTCTCCATATTGGTGATAATAAACTTCGTCGTCATCACCAAAGGCGCAGGCAGGATAGCCGAGGTCGCCGCCAGGTTCACCCTTGACGCCATGCCCGGAAAGCAGATGGCCATAGACGCCGACCTGAACGCCGGGCTCATAGGGGACGAGGAGGCGCGCAGGAGAAGGAAGGTGGTCGCGCTTGAGGCGGACTTCTACGGGGCCATGGACGGAGCGAGCAAGTTCGTCAGGGGGGACGCCGTGGCCGGCATACTGATAACGGTCATAAATATAGTCGGCGGGTTGATAATAGGGGTCGCGCAGCAGGGCCTGCCCATCGACGTCGCGGCCAGGACGTATACGCTCCTCACGGTCGGGGACGGCCTCGTGGCGCAGATACCCGGCCTCATCATATCCACGGCCGCCGGCCTTGTCGTATCGAGCGTGAATTCGGAAGCCGGCCTGAGCTCGAGCCTTGCCAATCAGTTCATCATGAACCCCAAGCCGATACTCATTTCGAGCGCCATACTCTTCATCTTCGGGATAATCCCGGGGCTCCCCCATCTGGCGTTCTTCCTGCTCTCCGCCGCCACAGCCGGCATAGGCTATGCCGTGTACAGGACCGCCGAGGCGCGCAAGTCCGCGGAGGACTCCGCCGAGAGGGAGAAGGCCCAGATGCCCGCGGCTAAGAAAGAGGCGGTGGACGAGCTGCCGCTCATCGACGCCCTCGGCCTCGAGGTCGGATACAGGCTCATACCGCTCGTGGATTCAGCCGAGGGCGGGGAACTGCTCGAGAGGATAAAGGCCATAAGGAGGCAGTTCGCCGAAGAGATGGGCGTGGTGGTCCCGGCCGTCCATATCAAGGACAACCTTCAGCTCAAGCCCTCGGAGTACGTATTCCTCATAAAGGGCGTGGAAGTCGCCAGGGGAGACCTCCTTATAGGCCATTCGCTGGCCATAGACCCGGGCAACGCGCAGGGCGGCCTCGACGGCGTCCATACCACCGACCCGGCCTTCGGCCTGCCTGCCATCTGGGTCACGGACTCGATGAAGGAGAAGGCCCAGCTCCTCGGTTACACGGTGGTGAACCATTCGGCCATCGCCGCCACCCATATAACAGAGATAATAAAGTCACACGCCCACGAGATACTCGGACGCCAGGAGGCGCAGAACCTCATAGACAGACTCGCCAAGCACCATCCGAAGGTCGTCGAGGAGCTTATCCCGGGCCTCCTGAGCCTCGGAGGCGTCCAGAAGGTGCTCCACAACCTGCTCAAGGAGAGGGTGTCCATAAGGGACCTCCAGACTATACTGGAGACGCTGGCCGACTACGCCGCGGCGACGAAGGACACGGACCTCCTTACCGAGTACGTCAGGATGCAGCTCGCAAGGCAGATATCCAGGGGCCTGCAGGGCGCGGACGCCACCATCCAGGTCATAGCGCTGAACCAGGACATAGAGGACGCGATAGCGAAGGCGGTGCACGAGACTCCGCAGGGGTCGTACTTCAGCATAGAGCCCGCGACCGCGCAGCGCATACTGCTCAGGCTCAAGGAGGCGCTCGAGGAGGTCATGTCAAAGGGCTATCAGCCGGTGATACTCGTTTCGCACCAGACCAGACGGTTCGTCAGGAAGCTCATCGAAAGGCCGTTCCCGGCGGTGCCGGTGCTTTCACACAACGAGATTTCCAGCAACATCAAGGTACAGACACTAAAGGTGGCGAGGCTCTGACATGCACATAAAGAAATTCACCGGGCCGACGGTAAGGGAGGCCATCAAGGCCGTAAAGGCCGAGTTCGGCGAGGACGCGCTGATACTGAGCACGAAGAGGATACAGACCGGGGTCTACGAGGTCGTCGCCTCCGTGGATTACGACCTGACCAAGCCGGTCGACGTGGACATATCAAAGGCCTCAGAGAGCGGCGCCGCCGCCCCCGCTCCGGGGTTAGACCCATCCGCCGGGGACCTTGCCCCCGGGGCGATCAAGGATGAGCTGAAGGACTTGAGGGAGCTCAAGGAGTTCTGCGTCTCGATGATGTCGCAGAGCAGGACCCGGCCCGCCATGATATACACGGAGCTTGAGGAGGAGTTCGCGCGCAGGGGGGTGGACAAGACCCTCGCGCAGAAGATACTTATGAGCGCCTTCAAGGGCGTCCCCAGGGAGAAAACGGCGGACTCCGGGTATCTGAAGGCGTACATGATGGAGAAGATGCACGAGAAGATAGAGGTGACGGACCCGCTTTCAAAAAACAGGATAGTGGCGTTCATCGGCCCCCCCGGGGTCGGCAAGACGACCACGATAGCGAAGCTCGCCGCCATATACTCGCTCAGGAAAAAAAGGAGCGTGGCGCTGCTGACCATGGACACCTACAGGATAGCGGCGGCCGAGCAGTTGAGGGTCTACGGCAGGATAATAGGCGTCCCCGTGGAGGTCGCCAAGAACACGGTGGAGCTGGCCTCGTTCATCAGCCTCCACCGCGACAAGGACCTGATACTCATAGACACGGCGGGCAGGGCGCGCAGGAATACGGCGCAAGTCAAGGAGCTGAACGAGATGTACAGGGTATGCCCGGAAATCAGGTTCAACCTCGTCCTGAGCTCGCAGTCCAGGGACAGCTGGCTGTATGAGACGATCAAGGGCTTCAGCGTGGTGCCGATAGACTCGCTGACCTTCACCAAGCTCGACGAGGCGGATGTATACGGGCCGATACTGAACACGATGATACTTGCCCGCAAGCCCCTGGCCTACATCACCACCGGGCAGAGGGTCCCGGAGGACATCGAACTCGCCACAAAAGAAAGACTATTGCACTTCTGCATACCGAACTGAATCACTACCGCCTGGAAGGCGGTAGGTTCAAAGTTTTGGTCGGCTGAAAGCCCGACCTGAATCTTAATCGCTCATTTTTTACAGGTTCAACTAAAACCCCTCACCCTACCCTCTCCCACAAGGGGAGAGGGAGCCTAACCCGCACTGGAAGTTTTCGCCTGGAAGGCGAGGGATTTTAGATCCCATTGTGAGACATTAAGGAGAATCATCTATGGACCAGGCACGGACTTTACGGGCAATGGCTGAAGAAGGGGGCGGCATCCGGAGCGACCGGCCGGCCACGAGGGTTATAGCCGTCAGCAGCGGCAAGGGCGGGGTAGGCAAGACCAACTCCGTGGCGAACCTCGCCGTGGCCTTCGCCAGGATGGGCAAGAAGGTGCTCCTGCTCGACGCCGACCTGGGGCTCGGGAACCTCGACATACTGCTTGGACTCACCCCCAAGTACAACCTGGGGCATCTGCTGAGGGGCGAGAGGACGCTGGAGGAGGTCGTGGTCAGGGGCCCCTTCGGGATAATGATCCTGCCCGCGAGCTCAGGGGTGCAGGAGCTCACCAACCTGAGCCCGGAGGAGAGGCTCACCCTCGCCTCCCACCTCGAGGGCATGGGGCTGCAGGTAGACATCATGTTCATAGACACCGGGGCGGGGATATCGAGCAACGTGCTCTTTTTCAACATGTCGGCCCAGGAGATAATAGTCGTGGTCTCTCCGGAGCCGACCTCGCTCACCGACGCGTACGCCCTGATGAAGGTGCTTTTGCAGAAGCACGGCGAGCGCGCCTTCAAGCTCCTGGTCAACAACGTCAAGACGAAGAAGGAGGGGATCGAGGTCTACAGGAAGCTGAGCCTTGTGGCCGAAAGGTTCCTGAACATCTCGGTCGATTATATAGGCTGCGTCCTGCACGACGAGAACGTGCCCAGGGCGGTGGTCCAGCAGAAGGCGGTGATGGACGTCTACCCGGAATCGAAGGCGAGCCTCTGTTACATGGAGATAGCCAGGGGGATAAGCCAGACGCAGGTCAGCAAGGTCATAAAGGGCGGCATGCAGTTTTTCTGGAGGCAGGTACTGACCAGGAATTACTGAGATGCCGCGGGCCGGGGCCGCTCCACGGCGGCCCGGGGGTCTTAAGAACGGCATCAGCCGGCAAATGGTCGCGTGAACACGCACAGCGAGCGAATAGAAGCAGGTGCTTCCTTATATGTCGAAGATTCCCCTGAGCCAAAGCGGCGGGGGGGCTTCAACAAGCATAGCGAGTGGATTCCCCGCGGCTTGGCTTTGGGGAGGAGCGAGCGAATTACAAACGATAAATTCCTTACTTGAAAATTCTCCACGGCTTGCTGCGAAGAATTTCAACACCGTCAAGAAAGGCGCTGAATATGAACACAAAATATCAATCCGGTTACTCCGCGGCAAAGGTGGACAGGGACAAGCTCCTCAACGACAACCTGCACATAGTGAAGATAATAGCCTATCAGGTTGCCATGAACCTCCCTCCGCA
>JACRNN010000271.1 GCA_016234955.1 Deltaproteobacteria bacterium
CTCCTCGCTTACGTGCTCCGCAATCCTCAAGGCCCTGTCGAGGCAGTGCACGAGCGCGGACCTCTCAAGGCTGTTCGTAGAGGCCACGCCTATCTTCCTGCCGAGTATGACCCTTATATACACGGCGCAGTCGGTCTTTACCCCGCCCTGGTGGAAGGACGAGCCGGCAAAGCGCATAGAGCTCGTCCTCCCGCTCTCGATGACAACTTCGGTTGAATCGGCGGCGCGCAGGCGAATGATAGCCGAAGCCGCCTCAAATATCCTTTCTTTCAAGAGGATGCTACTCATCCCTGAATACCCCTGCGTTTACCCCCCTGAAACGCGCCGGGGAGGCGCCGTGGCCTACGTTGGCGGTCTGCATGGGCTCGCCCTTGCCGCAACTGTTGAGCCCCCACATCCTCCACTCCCCCCGGTTGCAGACCCCGTCGCATGAGGCCCAGAACCGGGGGGTAATCCCGTAGTAGACCGGGTTTTTGTATATCTCCCCGACCTTGCCGTTTTTAATCCTGTAGGCGGCCTCGGCGCCGAACTGGAAGTTGAGCCTCAAGTCGTCTATCGACCAGCTCCTGTTCGTTGACATGAGTATCCCGTCCCTGGTGTCCGCTATGAGCTCTTCGAGGCTCGGCTCACCCGGCTCCATGCAGATGTTGCTCATCCTTACAAGAGGCACGCCGCTCCACCCCTCGGCCCTCATCGAGCCGTTGCTCCCCTGCCCTATGACCGCCGCGCTCTCTCGCGAAGTGAGGTAGTCCATGAAAACCCCTTGCCTGACTATATCCACCCGGCGTCCCCGCACCCCCTCGTCGTCATATCTGTAGCTCCCCGCCCCTCCTTCTATGCCCGGGTCCGCGTATATGTTGACGTGCCTCGAGCCGTACCGGTAGGCCCCCCTCTTGTCGAGCGTGAGGAAGCTCCCCCCGGCAAAGCCTGTCTCAGAGCCAAGCACCCTGTCAAGCTCCGAGGGGTGGCCGCACGACTCGTGTATCTGGAGAGCCATCTGAGGGCCGTCGATGATGATATCCGTCTTTTTTGAAGGGCATTCACGCGCCTTGAGAAGCGCCCGCGCCTCGCCGGTGACCCTGCCGACGCTCTCGGCCATCTTCAGCTCATCGAAAAGCTCGTACCCGCCCGTGACGAAGAGGCCGTGGTGGGCGTCCGGGTAGGACCTCCTCTGGGCGTCCCTGCCGTCCTCGGCTATGACGTGGTACCCGCCCCCGCTGGTGAGGATGGATTGCGTGATATGGGCCCCTTCGGTGCTAAGGAACTCCTTATCCTCCCTTGAGAACTCCATGAACGCCTCGCACACCGCTATATCCTTTACGCGCATGGCGCTCTCCGTCAGGCCGATGAGGAGCCCGATCTTCTCCTCCGGCGGGACGGTGAACGGGTCTATCCTGAAAGGGGTGGAGTAGCTGTCCACATGGGGTTCGCTCCCGGAAAGCCTGACCCTGGACCTGTTTACGGAGGAGAACGCCGCGGCCATGGAGAGCGCCTGATCGGCCGCCCTCAAGCAGTCCTTCTCGCTTATGGAGTTGGTGGAGGCAAACCCCCATGCCCCCCTGAAGAGCGCCCTTATCCCTATGCCGGCGGATGAACCGGTGGAGAAGCCCTCGATGGCCGCGTCCCTTACCTGGATCGATTCCGTCGTCGTGCGGACGCATCTCAAGTCCCCGTAATCCGCGCCCTTTTTCCTGAGATAATCTATGATGAAGCCCGATAACCCCTGCAACTCGTTCTCCTATCCGGATATCAGTACCGGCATCAGCCCGCCCTGCTGGGCCACGTTCACGACGTCGTGCCGGGATACCCTCCCGAGTATGCACGCGCCCTCAGCCGTTGCGGACAGTCCGTAGACTATCTTGTGGCTCTTGAATACCAGGCTCCCCTCCTCGAATAGAGGGAATACGGACTCCTCCGGGGGGCCGAACCGTTGCAGGACCCAGCCCTCCGTATCCTTTAACGCGGCCTGTATGCGTCCCTCCCATTCGCCCTGCCGGGTCGCGTGCCCTATGGCTACGCCGTACCCGCCGTAGAGGCGGTTGGGTTTCAATACAAGGACGTCCTTGTTCCCGCGCGCGTATGGTATCAGGTCTATTGTGCCTCCCATCGGGACCTCTGTCCTCAAATCCCTGAGCGTCCTTGTCCAGAGCAGATGCTTTTTAAAGAGGGCGGCGTCTTCGGGGGAGAAGTAGCGGTCGAACCTGCCTGACCCGAGCGCCTCCCACATGGACTTGTGGTCGAAGTCCCCGCTCA
>JACRNN010000291.1 GCA_016234955.1 Deltaproteobacteria bacterium
GAGCTTTCTTGGCCCGGAAAGGAAGCTCTCGCGCAAGATCCGCGAGGTCATCATGGCCTACAGGATAGAGAAGCACCTGACCAAGGACGAGATACTCAACCTCTACCTGAACCAGATATACTTCGGCAACGGCGCCTACGGGATAGAAACGGCCTCCGAGGCCTACTTCGGCAAGAACGTCGAGGAGCTCGACCTCGCCGAAGCCGCCATGCTCGCCGGGCTTCCAAAGGCCCCCACAAGGTACTCCCCGTATTCGAACTTCACCCTCGCCAAAAAACGCCAGGAGTTCATCCTGAGCCGCATGGCCGAGGAGAAGTACATCTCTCTTGCCGAGGCCAAAAGGGCCGCGCAGAAAAAGCTCAATTTCAAGCCGAAGAGGGCCGAGAGCCTCTGGGTAGGCCCGTACTTTACCGAGCACGTGCGCAGATACATAGAGGATAAGTACGGGGAGGACACCCTGTACAGGGGCGGGCTTGAGGTATACACGACACTCGACGTGGAGACGCAGAAGGCCGCCAACGCCGCCGTGAACGCGGGTGTCAGGGACTACGACAAGAGGCGGGGCTACAGGGGGCCAATAACCGTCCTGAAATCAAAAGACGACCTGGCGAAGTTCAATGAGGAGGCGGCAAAGAGGCTCTCCGGCGTCTCTATAGAGCCCGGGCGTATCCTCCAGGGCGTCGTCACGTCGGTCAACACGAGGGAAATGACTCTCCTTGTGGACCTCGGCGGCCGGCGGGGCGTCATCTACCCGGCCGACATGGAGTGGGCGCGGATATACAACACATCCAACAGCCCGGACGGCGGCAGGCGCCAGGAACTCCACAGGACGTTCCATGCGGGCGACGTCATCGAGGTGATGGTAAAGTCAACCCCGGCTGACGGGTCCTCGCTTATCCCGCTGAAGCTCGAACAGGAGCCCGTCGCCCAGGCGGCGCTCCTGGCCATGGACCCGGCTACAGGAGCGATAAAAGCGATGGTCGGGGGCGTGGACTTCTCCAGGAGCCAGTTCAACAGGGCTATCCAGGCCCAGAGACAGCCCGGCTCGTCCTTCAAGCCGATAATATACACCGCCGCGATGGACAGGAACTACACCCCCGCGTCCATAGTCGTGGACTCCCCCCTTGTCTTCGAGGAGGCCATGAAGGACGAGAAGTGGAGGCCCCGGAACTACGACGAGCAGTTCCTCGGCCCCACGACCGTAAGGGACGGGCTGGCCAAATCGAGGAACGTGGTGACCATCAAGATACTCAAGGACATCGGGGTCGATTACGCTATAAGCTACGCCCGGCTCTTAGGGATACAGTCCCCCCTTGCGCGGGACCTGTCCATAGCGCTCGGCTCCTCGGCCGTCTCGCTCCTTGAGATGACCACGGCCTTCTCCACGCTTGACAACATGGGCGTAAGGCCGGACCCCCTCTTCATAACGAGGATTACGGACAGGGCGGGCAACGTCCTCGAGGAGAACTCTCCGAAATCGACCCCGGTGATAAGCCCCCAGACCGCGTATATAATGACCACGCTCCTTCAAAGCGTCATAGACTACGGCACCGGGATGCGGGCGAAGTCGCTCGGCAGGCCCGCGGCAGGCAAGACGGGCACGACCAACAACCTGAACGACGCGTGGTTCATCGGTTATGTCCCCGGTCTTGCGGCCGGGACGTGGATA
>JACRNN010000151.1 GCA_016234955.1 Deltaproteobacteria bacterium
GCGATTACCGCCACCGTCGAGGATGCGCCAACCTTCTGTGCGACAGCCTTTATCTCCTTGTCGAGCACCCCGGCCGTTGACAGCAGGGCCTCGAGCCTCGCGTCCTTGACCGGCTTTAAAGTCTCATCCGGAAGCTTGTCGTAGTTCAGGTTGAGTATTATGGCATCGAGCACCGAACCCTCGGCCCCCGGGAGGTGCCTCAACACCTGGGTGGCGGAGGAATCGAGCTTCATTGCCCTCGGGGACGCTATGATTACGTTCATCCTCCTGTTGGCCGATATGCGCCTTACTATGTAGTCGGTTACCGGATTTTCATCCGACAGATGGCCGCCGATTATCAGGAGCGTGTCCGACGCCATGCAGTCGAATATCGAGACGCCCCCCTCGTGCATCGAAGCGGCTGAGACGAAACTCTCCACGGCCGTCGGGTCCCACCTCGAGCTCGAGTCGATGTTCGGGCTGTTGAATACCGTCCTGAAGAGCTTCTGAAAGAGATATAGCTCCTCGTTGACGAGCCTCGGCGAGGCTATGCCCCCGACCTTGCCGCCGCCGACGGAGAAGTTCTTTTTTATGAGGCCCATCGCCTCTTCCCAGGAGGCAGGCTCTAACGCCCCTCTCTTCCTGACAAGGGGGGTGGTGAGCCTGTTCGGGTTGTTTATGAAGTCAAAGCCGAACCTGCCCCTGGCGCACAGCGTCTCGCTGTTGAGGCCGACCCCGAACTGTGCCCTGGCCCTTATCACCACGCCGTCCCTGTGCTCTATAACCATCCTGCAGCCCGTGGCGCAGTAGGTGCATACCGTGTCGGCGCCCAACAAGTCCCAGGGCCTGGTCTTGTACCTGTAAGGCAGCCTCATGAAGCAGCCGACGGGGCAGACCTCTATGCAGTTGCCGTCCTGGTCGCAGTCGAGGAAGCTCCTTAAAAAGCTCGTCTCCTCCTGATGGTCCCCCCTGTTAAGGGAGGTAAGGACGTTGGCGCCCACGACCTCCCTGCAGACGCGCACGCACTTGACGCACTGCACGCACCTGTTGGAGTTCTTTATTATGACCGGGGAGAGTACGTAGTCCTTCTCGTGGAACTTGAACTTCGGCTCGGCGTGCCTGCCCTTGTGCGGGCCGTACTTGTAGACCATGTCCTGCAGCTCGCACTCGCCGCCCTTGTCGCACACGGGGCAGTCAAGGGCGTGGTTGGCGAGCAGGAACTCAAGGACCCCGGCGCGCGCGGATACGACCGTGGGAGAC
>JACRNN010000152.1 GCA_016234955.1 Deltaproteobacteria bacterium
GAGGAACGTCGATGACGGCAGCCTCTCGGCGAGCATGTACATGGGGACTATACCCATGCCGCCCGCCACCATCACCGCCTTTTTGCCGCGGCCAGGGTCCGGGAAGCCGTTGCCCAGCGGCCCAAGGACGTCTATATGCTCACCCGACTCCTTGAGGGACAATATCTTCGTGCCCTTGCCCACCACCCTGTAGAGAAGCTCCACGCCAGGACACCCGCCCCTCCCCCCGGAGCCGAGCGCCTTATATACGCCGAGCGGCCTCCTTAAAAGCGGGTCCAACCCCTCGGCCACTCTCACCATCACGAAATTGCCGGCGGATACCCCAGGGGCCTTCCACTCAAGGCCGAGCCTGAAGTAGCCCGTCAGCACCTCTTTATTGTAGAGTATCTTCAGTGTCATGGATTCCATGAAGGATCGCCTCTTTCCGTTGCGCGTGGGCCAATAAGACACTACAAGGGGACCTCTGATTAATTCCTTCGTTCGTCATTGCGAGCCCTTCGCTTTGTCATTCTGAGCGTAGCGAAGAATCTTGGTTTTTCGCTCAGGGTAAACTCCGCGAAGCAATCTCATCTTTAGACAAATCAAGTGCTTAGAGATTGCAATGCCGCTCTCGCGATGACGGCAAAATCAGTTCTTCAGCACTCCCCTACAGCTCCAGCGTCATCACTATCGCGTCCTCGTCCCCGTAATAGTCCTTACGCTCATAGGCCTCCTTGAAGCCGAATTTCGCGTAAAGCCCCCGGGCGGCGGCGTTGGACCTTCTCACCTCGAGGAAGACCTCGAAGACCATATTGCCGCGCATGTAGTCTAGGGCCGCCTTCAACAGTTCGGCGGCCATCCCCCTGCGCCTGTATTCGGGCCTTACCGCTATATTCAGGATGTGCGCCTCGCCGTGAACCACCCAGAATATCATGTAAGCGGCCAGGGTTTGAGACCCGTCCTCTTCTATGCTCAGGGTGAATGAGCGAGAGACCATGTTCCCCAACTCGCTCTCGAACTGTCCGGCGCTCCAGGGCTTACGGAAAGACCGCCTCTCTATCTTCAATACTTCTTCCAGGTCGGACCTGGACATAGGCTGGATTTTGTGGCCGGAGGGTAATTTCGGCATACCTGGCGCCATATGGCCGCTGGCGTATTATCCGGAAACAGGGGCCCCCGTCTCCTTTGAACATGCATAGCGAGCGCACAGCCCGCAACTTGTTGCGGGGTCAAGCGAGCGAATCGGATATGGATACTTCCTTGCATGTCGAAGATTCCTCGCGGAAAAGCCGCGGGGAGCTTCAAGCGTAAAAATACCGGCTTCCCATCGCCCCCTCCCGCGCCGCCCGGCGCCACAGGATAGGGGGGCCGCGCTCGAGCCGCGGCGCAGCGGGGGTCTACTTGTCATTTGTCGTAAAGAGTATATGCCAGAAGTCGAGCTTCTTGAGCATATACTTCCTTCTTACCTTGAGCCCGGCCCTGTCGATGAACTCATTGAGGCACAGGTCCGATCTCCAGCCTATCTTCATGCATACCGGGTTTATGATCTTCTCCACCGTCTCAAGTAGCTTGTTCCTGCTCTTGAAATGGTTGATTATGACGACCTGGCCGCCCTTCCTGCAGACCCTCTTTACCTCGGACATCACCCTGTACGGGTCCGGCACCACGCTGACGACGTGGGAGACAAAGACCTTGTCGAAGCTGTCGTCCCTGAACCCGATGCTCATCGCGTCCATGCCCAGCACCCTTATATTATCAAGCCCGTTCTTCTCTATCTTCTCCCTGGCCTTCTTGAGCATCTCGGTGGAGAGGTCTATGCCGACCACCTTGCAGTACTTGGGGAATACGGAAAACGAAAGCCCGGTGCCGACCCCCACGTCGAGTATCCTCTCCCCGGGCCTTATGTCCATATACGTGATGGCATGTTTTATTCTCGGGTAAAAAAACCTCTTGAAAAGGACGTCATATACGTTGGAGTACCCGGCGTATATCTTTTTTATGCTCTCAAGTTCCAATTTGGCGCACCCTCGCTATGTTAAAATCTCTTGACGAAAATTATCTTGTCGTCTCCGGGCTTGTAGAATCCGCTTATCCGGGCCTCTTCCCTGAAGCCGTTCCTCTCATAAAACCCCCTCGCCGCCTCATAGGAGGGTAGAGACGAGGTCTCGGCGGCTACCAGCGTGGCGCCCTCTTTTTTTATCCGCTCCTCGGCCTTTTCAAGGAGCATCCTGCCCACCCCCATATTCCTCCGGGCGCTGTCAACGACTATCCAGTAGATATCATATGCCGCGCTCGTCAGCGGCGTCTTGCCATAGCATATGTACCCGACGGGCCGGTGCGAGCCGTCGAGCGCCGTCATAAACAGATAGTCTCTCTGTGCCGGATCGGTAAAGTATATATCAAGCAACTCCGCCGCGCAATCCTTTTCCTCTCCGGTCAGGTTGCCGGTTTTCAGCAGAATATGGAGTATCCCCTCTCTGTCAGAGGGGGCTGTATTCCTGACAAGCGCTTGCACCGTACCGTTTCCTTTAGTCCGAGGGGCGTCTGCGTAGCGGAAGCTTCGGCATAAAAGTCGCCCTGTTCAGCGCTGCGCGCCGGAGTATCTTGCCATCGCCAAATCGACTATCCCGGAGATAAGGCCGCCGTAGTCCATGCCGGCGGCCCGTGCGGCCCTGGCAAGCCCGGCATTCCTGGATATGTCAGGGTTCGGGTTCACCTCGAGCACCTTGACCCCGCCGTTGGCGGCTACCCGCACGTCCACCCTCGCGTAATCCCTGCACCCCATTATCCTGTACGCCTTGAGCGCCGTGTCGGATAGGTCTGTGCCGAGGGCTTCCGGGATGCTGGCCGGGCATACCGGCACGGTCTTATGATACAGAGGGCTCTCCACCACCCACTTGGCCTCGTAACAGCAGATCCGCGGCTGGTCCTCGGGGAAATCGACGAACTCTATCTCCGATGGGGGCAGCGTCCGCGCCTCTTTGCCGTTGCCGAGCACCGCTATGTTAAGCTCCCTGCCCTCTATGTATTCCTCGACTATGGCGTTCTGTTTGTAGGTGCCGACTACGAACTCCACCCTCTTTTTGAGATCCTCCTCCGTGTTTACCACGGCGCCGGCGTCTATGCCGACACTCGCGTCCTCCTTGAGGGGCTTTACTATCAGGGGGAATCTACGGCCCTTTTTAAGCTCATAAGAGATGCCGTCGGTCACGAAATGCTCAGGGGTCGGTATGCCGCGGCTCTTGAGGATATCTTTTGTAAGGCCCTTGTTCAGCGCGAGACCGAGCGTAAGCGCCCCGCTTCCCGTGAACTTGAACCCATAGAGCTCAAGGAGCGCCGCCACGTGCATCTCAAAAGAGCTGCTGCTGAAGGCCCCCTCGCACAGGTTGAACAGGAACCCGTCAGGGGACTTTTTAAGGCCTTTCATGAAGTCGTCCAGGGCCCCTCTCTTGCGCGACTCGAACGGGGTCAACGACACGATGAAGCCCTTTTCCTCCAGGGCGGCCTTGACGTCCGCCACCGTATCCCTCAGGTCGTTGTCGATGGATATCTCCCTGCCCTCGAATTCGTAGCGGTCGTACCCCTCGTTGTTGAATATTATGGTGACGTTGCCGCGGCTCATATGCCGTACCTCTTGCGCGCCGCGTCAAGTACCGCGTTCACAAGCTCGGTAAAGCTCATGCCGGCGGCCCTCGCGGCCTTTGGGAAGCAGGAATTGCACTTCGGGTCGAAGAGTATGCCGGGCAGGGGGTTCAATTCTATCACGCGGGGCTCTCCGTCGCCGTCAAGCCGTATGTCTATCCTGCACCAGTCTTTCACGTCGAGCGCGTTGAACGCGTCCACGGCGGCCTTTTCTACGGCCCTTTCAAGCGCCGGGTCCGCCTGCGCCGGGCATTTGAATATATCAAGGGGGTTCTCCGGCGTGTCGAATATCCACTTGGCCTCGTAGGAGTAGATGGGGTTCGCCCCTTCGGGCAGGGAAGAATAATTTATCTCCACTATCGGAAGCGTCCTGAGGCCCCCGCCGTTGCCGATGAGGGCCACGGTGAACTCCCTGCCGGGGAGATACTCCTCGACCAGGGCCGGCTGGCCGTATTCTCTTATGACGGAGGAGACCTTGTCTTTAAGGTCTTTTGATTTAAATATCAGGGAGTCGTTCCTTATCCCCTTGCTGGAGCCTTCATAAAGGGGCTTTACGATAATGGGGAGCTTGAGGCGGCGTACCATGTCGGCCGAGGGGTCCGCCACGACCATGAAGTTCGCGGTGGGCACGTTGTAGTGGGACAGGACTTCCTTTGCCCGCGCCTTGTTGAGGCACAGCCCAAGGGTAAGCGGCGCGGAGCCGGTGTAGGGGATCCTGAGCATCTCCATGATGGCGGGCATCTGCGACTCCCTGCTCTCGCCCCATATGCCCTCGGCCATGTTGAAGACTATCTGCGGCCTCTGCCTCCTGAGCTTCTCGAACGCGTCCTCGTCCGCCTCCACCATGAGCACTTCCCCATGGCGCTCAAGGAGCGCGTCCCTTACCGCCGCAACGGTGTCTATCTCGTCGCACTCGGCGTAGAAGTCCGTCGGCAGGCACTCCGAATCTTTGACCTCTTTTTTAAGGTTGTAGGTAAGCGCGACTCTCATAGTCCTTCCAGTATCATCTGCCCGGCCAGACGGCTTCCCCGGGGCGCCCCCGCCTCCACGCGAGCCTGGCGATGGGCTCCCGCCGGCCCCCTCCGCCGCATAGGCCCACCGGCCTTGATGGAGGCCGGGGCGGCGCATCCTCGAACGAACCTGCCGGAGAGAAGGCCGCCCTATTATAAGATAAGCACAGCCGCGGCTATGACCGTAGTGTACTTCCCGTCGCCTTTTACTATGGCCGACTGGGTTATGTTCGTCGTCTTGACTATCTTGTCGCTTATCCTGTATATCTCTTTTTTCTCATCCCATCCGAGGCTCTCATCGAGCTCTATGCCGAGCGTGGAGGCGAGCATGGCGGCGGCCAGGTCCTCGGCATAATCCCCGGCGGTGGTGTCGGTCTGTCCGAATGAATGGTGCTCGCTCAAGTACCCGTACATCTTCCTGTCCATCGGCACGGCGCACCCGACGGACGCCGCCATCAGCCTCCTGGGCTCGTTGCTGGCGAGCTTGCTCAGGACGCAGAAGGTTATCTGCCCTGGGGAGAGCTTCTTGAGCCCTACGGATTTCGAGACTATCTTGCAGCCTGGAGGGAAGATGCTGGAGACCTGAACGAGGTTGCACTTCTCTATCCCCGCATCCCTCAGCGCCAGCTCAAAAGAGGTAAGCTCATGCTTGTGCGTGCCGACGCCCTTTGTGAAAAAGACCCTTTTTGGAACGAACATTTTTCGTACCCCCCGGTTAATTTTTTTAGCATTCTGACACCCCTCGGGGCTTTAAGCCCGGGGAGGGATCATTTTTGACGTTCTGAAAACCCCGGGGCTTCCAGGCCCCCTGAGATATCACGGCAATACCCTTCTTGAGGGATATCCGGAGCGTCGCTGCGCGCCGGGCATGTCCGGCGTCCTATCGCCCGCCCTCCTTATATGTATACCCGATCATCTTGTAGACGAGCTTGGCCGCGAGGAAGTCCGGGGCTATATTGCCCGGGAGCGGGCAGAGCTCGACCACGTCAAAGCCCACAACCCTTCTGTTCGATATGGCCTTGCGCAATACCCCGGTAACGTCATACCACCCGAGCCCGCCAGGCTCAGGCGTTCCGGTAGCCGGCATTATAGAGGGGTCGAAGACGTCGAGGTCCACGGTTATGCATATCTCGTCCGTAAGGCGCCGTAAGACCTTGTTCCAGTTTATGCCCTTCAAGACCTCGCTCGCGTAAAAGGTCGATATCCTCGTTTTTGCCTTCCTGCCGGATTTTTTCTCGGACGCGAGGAACTCCGCCTCTTCAACGCACAGGCTCCTTATCCCGACCTGCGCTATGGGGCAAAGCTCCGAGATCCTCCTGGCCACGCAGGCGTGGTTGAACGGCGTGTCCTGGTACGTATCCCTCATGTCGGCGTGCGCGTCAAGGTGCAATACCGACATACGCGGGTGTTTTTTCAGCAGGGCCTGCACCATGCCGAGCGTTATGCTGTGCTCTCCGCCGAGGATTACCGGAATAGCGCCGCGCTCAAGGATATCCTCCGTGGCGGCGCGCACCTTTTTTATCATCTCCCCCGGGCCGAGCGCCGTAGGCTCAAGGGAGGAGAGCGTCTCTATCCCGGCCTCGTAGAACTCGCACCCCATCTCCTCGTCGTAGAGCTCCATGTGGGTGGAGGCCTCTATTATGGCCCTGGGGCCGTTCCTCATGCCGCTTATGTAGGACGCGGTCAGGTCATACGGCACCGGGAGCACGGAAAACCGCACCGGTATCCCCTCGACCATATCCCTTGAAAGCCCTCCGAAGTTCAAAATCCCATCCACCGCAGCCCCGCCCTTCCGTCTTTATCCTGAAATTATTACTCCCATATCCTCCTGGACACCTTGTCGGACGCGGAGAGGTCGAGCTTCGGGGGCTTTCTCTTAAAGCCCTTCATCCTCTGCGCCAGCGCCGTGACTATCACGGGGAGCGCGATGGTCGCGTCGGAATTCACGGTGACGTGGCTCGCCTTCCTGGCGATCTTGCCCCAGGACTGCGCCTCCTCGAACGTACAACCGCTGAGACCCCCCCAGTGCGGGGAGTCGGCAGTGACCTGGACGGCGTACCTGTGGCCGGCGACGTCCTTGCACTGCAGCGCCGCGGTCACCTCGGTCTGCTGTATGAAGTTCTTAGGGGTCCCTCCGCCGACGTAGACGACGCCGGTGCTCTTCGCCCTGGCGGCTATCTCAGCGGTCTCCTTTACGTCCCCTATCATGTCGAATATGAAGTGGTCGCTCCCGTTCTTGAGCGCCAGGGCTATCCCGATGGAGGAGTCCGCCACGGCCGGGCAGTAAAGCGGCACGCGAGCCCTGAAGGCCGAGGTGACGATGCCGTCGGCCCTGCACTTTCCTGAGAGGTCGCCGCCCATCAGATATAAAAATTCCCGGGTCGTGTAAGGGCGCTTCTCAAGCCCCTCCGCGAACTCGTAGATATACCTGTCGGCCCTGTTGAACTCCTCCTCCACGGCGAAGACGTCGTATATGCGGTCGATGCCCGCGTCCTTCAGTGCGTTGTCGTCCATGTTGTGGCTACCCTGCCAGTGGTGCCTGCCGAGGGTCTCGTGTATGTCATGGAAGAGGTTGGCCCCTGTCGAGACGAGGCAGTCCACATACCTGTTCCTTATCAGGTAGACCAGAAGCTCCCTCATGCCCGCCGGGACCATGGCCCCCGCAAGCCCTAAGAAGACGGTCGTCCTGGTCTTTAGCATCTCCTCCCAGATATCCACGGCAATAGAGAGGTTCCTGCCCTGGAACGCGGCGTCCCCCATCCTTTTCACAAGGTCTTCAACGCTCGCGCCGGTGTCTATCTCGACCGGCCTGACCGGCCTTTTCAGGAATTTCCTGCGATTCTTATCCGCCATCTCAGTTATATTCCACCCTTTCCTTCATGTCCCTGTAGTTCTCAAGGACCTTTTTTACGAATCCGCCTGTAACGTCCATGCCGGCATCCATGTTCGAGGAGAGATACGTCGGCCCGATATTGTATGCGGCAAGCGTCCTCGCGGTGTCGTCGTTGAAGCGGTCCTTGAGGGTGGAAAAGTAGTGTATCCCCATCTTTACGTTCATGAACGGGTCGAGGAGCGTCTCGTTGCCCGCCCATTTGAGATTGAGCTCCGAGGCTATCCCCCTGCCCGTCGAGGGCAGTATCTGCATGAGTCCCAGCGCGCCGTTCAAGGACCTCGACCAGTTGTAGAAGGTGGATTCGGTCTTTATAAGGGCGAGTATGAAAAGGGGGTCTATCCTGTGCGCCTCGGACTCGCCGGTGATGACCTGCGCGAGCTTGAACTCCTCGGCCGACGCTAAACCGGTCCTGTTCTCCCGCAATATGTCAAGGACGGCGTTCATGGTGTTTTTATCGGAGGCCCTCCTCGACGAACTGCTCCGGAAGTTAACGCCTAAGGACGGCATCGCGTACGCCGCCATAAGCGAAAAGAGGAACAGCAGCGCCAGCCCGTTTTTCAAAACAAACCTGTTTTTTAAAGTCATATCCCACCCATCCAGAGAAAATGTGCAACTTTAGACTATATTTCGTTTTGAGGCTCATGTCAACATATTTTACACGCGCCCTCGACGTCCTTTATCCTGAGCCTCAAGTTCTTTGTGCCGTTCCACTCGTCTACGAACGGGGAGAACGCTATGCCGTAGCCCTCCCCCTCCATCGGGTGGAGCTGGGCGAGGTTGAAGCCTATCCCGCTGCGCGATACTCCGTTATGGAGGACCTTGAACCTCAAATGCCTGCTCCCGACCACCTCGGTAGACATTATCCGCGCGTCCTGCAGGCAGAGGAGCGGCTCGCGGTTCGACGAGCCGAACGGGGAGAGGGCGTCCATCTCGGATATCATCCTGCGGTCTATCTCATCGAGCGATACGACGGCGTCGAGCACTATCTCCGGGGTGAGGTCGTCGTCGGTCAGGGTCGAGTTCATATAGCGGACGAATTCGGCCCTGAACTCTTCGACCCTGTCTCTGGCCACAGTCAGGCCCGCCGCGGCCCTGTGTCCGCCGTATCTCTCCAGCAGGGAGCCGCACGCCGCAATCCCCTCGAGTATGTTGAAGGACTTGACCCCCCTTGCCGAGCCCCTGCCGACCTCACCGTCGAGCGCTATCAGTACGGCCGGCCTCGCAAACCGCTCAACGAGCCGGGACGCCACTATCCCGATGACCCCGGGGTGCCAGCCTTCCGAGCATAGCACTATACCCCTGTCCGAAGGGCCCTCTCCTATCATGGCGAGCGCCTCCTTGAGCGTCTCCTCCTCTATCCTCCGCCTCGACGTGTTCTCCATGTCGAGGCCGGTTGCAAGCCTCGCGGCCTTTTGATGGTCCGCGGCAAGCAGGAGATCGAGCGCCATGGAGGCATTGGCGACCCTCCCGGCGGCGTTTATCCGCGGGGCGAGCTGAAAGGCGATGTTGCCGGCGTCGACCCGCCCGGGCCTTACCCCGGCGGTCTCCATCAGGGCCTTTAGCCCCGGACGGCTTCCGCGCTCAAGCTCCCTGAGGCCGTGGCTTACGAATATCCTGTTCTCATCGAGAAGGGGGACTATATCCGCCACCGTCCCTATGCTCACGAGGTCGAGGTACTTCTTCAGGTTCGGCTCGCCGCCCGTAAACCACCCTGAGCTCCTGAGGCGCGCCCTCAAGGCCATCACGAGGTTGAAGGCCACGCCGACGCCGGCAAGCCCCTTGAACGGAAAGGCGCAGCCGCTCTGCTTCGGGTTGAGTATCGCGTACGCCGGTGGAGGCTCCTTGGGCATCTCATGGTGGTCGGTGACGATAACGTCGACCCCGAGGGTCCTGGCCAGCCGTACCTCCTCGACGTTTGAGGAGCCGCAGTCGACCGTTATGACGAGGGTGACGCCCTCGGCGGCGAGCCTCTTGACGGCCCCGGCATTGAGCCCGTAGCCATCGCGGAGCCGGTCCGGTATATGGCAGCCCACATCCACCCCTATCTCGCTGAAGAACAGACGCAAGAGGGCCGTGGAGGTGGTCCCGTCCACGTCGTAGTCCCCGTATACTACAATCCTCTCCCCCCGCCTTATGGCCGTGGATATGCGCTCAACGGCCAGGTCCATATCCTTCAGCAGAAACGGGTCATGGAGGTCCTTGAGCTCCGGCTTCAAAAAAGAAAAGGCCTTGTCGGCATCGACAAGGCCCCTGTTTATCAACAGCTGCGCCGTAAGGGGCAGGATATTGAGCTCCCTGACGAGAACGTCCCCAAGCTCCTTATTTATCCTCTTTACCTTCCAACGTTTTTTCATCTCGATTTCGGGGTATGGCCGCGGCCTCTTTCATCTCGATTTCGGGGTATGGCCGCGGCCTCAACCCGCGGCACGCTGAACATGCATAGCGAGCGCCCAGCCCGCAGCTTGCTGCGGGGTCAAGCGAACGAATAGAAATATATACTCCCTTATATGTCGAAGATTCACCGCAGCTTGCTGCGGGGAGCTTCAACATGGAAGCCCCTTGCCGCCCGCTCGGGCGAAAGGCAAATTGGACGCCGGAAAAAACAAGGTAATATATCTGGCGTTATTCTACAGACAAACCGGTGTAAGGTCAAGAGGTGAATGGGGCCGGACGCCGCAAACTCTACAACCGCGGCGCATCAAGACGACGGGTGCAAAAAACTTAGGCGTACCGGCAAAATCATACTTCATCTATGGGGGAGTATAGTGAAACGAGGCTTGATGCGTGCGGCGAAAAAACAGGGCGCCTGTCGCTGCCGTAACGCGCTACGCCGCGGTCTCGGGGAAGCCTTCGAGTACCCTCTTTATGGTGGCGGGGTTCAGCCTCTCTCCGATAAACGGGATTATAACCGCCCTTTTAGAGCTGCCGGACGCCTCTTTCCTGATAAGCGACATGAAGTGCCCGACCACGTCGGAGTCGAACTGCCTTGAGAGGTTGGCCCTTACCTCGCCCATCGCCTCGCGGAAGTTGAGCCTGGGCCTGTACGGCCTGTCCGTCGTCATGGCGTCAAAGGCGTCCACGAGGGCCATGATCCTCGCGCCTATGGGGATCGCGTCCTTTTTGAGCCTGTCCGGGTACCCGGCGCCGTCGACCCTTTCATGGTGGGACCTCGTTATCATCTGGATGCCCTTCCACGGGAACTTGACCCTGGAAAGTATCTCGTAGCCCACGACCGGGTGTGAATTGAGCTCGCCGCACTCCCCGCTGGTAAGGGGGCCGGCCTTGTTTATTATCGACTTGTCCACCGCTATCTTGCCGATGTCGTGAAGTAACCCCGCGATAGCCACCCCCTCGATCTCCTCGGGCGCGAGGTTCATCTCCCTGGCGAGCGCGGTCGAGTACATGGAGACCCTGTTTGAATGGCCCTTGGTGTACGCGTCCTTGGCGTCTATCGCCGCGGCAAACGCGTATATCGTGTCGTAGTAGATGTGTCCGAGGTTCTCGTAAAAATCCCTGTTGTCGTTGTATTTGCGTATCAGCCTCGTAAGCAGGTGCTGGTTGTGGAGGCTCAAGGAGATATGGCCGGCCATGACGGACAAGAGGTCAAAGTCCCTCTGCGTGTACTCCTGTCCGTCCGCCCTGCCGTCTATCGCGATGAGGCCGAGCGGTTCGTCCTTCACGCACAGGCACGCGGTAACGCGCATCCCCATCCTGTCAAGGGCGTCGCCGAGCGGCGCGGGAAAATACGGCTTTCTGACCGGTCTTTTTATGTCCAGGGGCCTGCATTTTCTGAGACCCTCAAACCATGTCTCGTAGAAGTCGCCCTTGAATTTAAGCTCGTCGACGCCCGTCACTCCGACGCCGGCTACCGCCGAGAACTCCGGTTTACCCCTGTCATAGAAGAATATCACGCCCTTTGTCGAGCAGAGCGCCCCGAGCACCATGGAGACCGCCGAGTTCGCGGACTTCTTGAATTCGCCGGGGGATACGACGTCCCCGTCAAACTCCGACAGAGCGTTCAAGGTAAAGAGCAGCCTCTTGAGGCTAAGGTCGTCAGCCATCAGCGCACCTCCGGTCCGGATCGAGTATGGGATTTCAATTGAATGAAGAGGGAACGGGAAAAGGCAGGCGTTTCTGGAAAAGGCGCGGCGTACTTCCACGGCGATAGTACTGGAGACCCGTCAAAGGACCAGCGGCAATACCTTCCGGGGCCCTCTCTTGACATCCATGTCGTCATGCCGTTACCACCTTTCATCTCCATGCCGAGGACGGCCTCGCTGTAGAGAGACTAAAGCAAATGAAACGGACACGTCAATCCGCGTGCACGCTTACAGGCGACGCGGTATCAAAGGATATCCTTCGTATATAGCACCACCCTGTTCTTGCCGGTTCTCTTGGCCCTGTACATGGCGGAGTCCGCCTTGTGCAAGAGGTCGTCGATATTGCCGGCGTCGTCCGGGAACTCGGCGATGCCGAGGCTTACCGTGGGGTACTCCATCAGGTCGTTCGCCGGCGACTTCAATGCCTCGACCTCTTTTCTTATCCTCTCCGCTATGATTACCGATTCCTTCTTGCTCGTATGCGGCAGTATGACGGAGAATTCCTCCCCGCCGTACCTTGAGACGACGTCCATGCTCCTTACGGTGTCCCTTATGGCGCGGGCCACGCCCTTGAGGATCTCGTCCCCGGCGAGATGGCCGAAGCTGTCGTTGTAGCTCTTGAAGTTGTCTATGTCTATCATGAAGACCGAGAAGCACCCGTTATGCCTCTTTACGCGCTCCACTTCCTCGAATATCCTCTCGCGCAGGTACCTCCTG
>JACRNN010000283.1 GCA_016234955.1 Deltaproteobacteria bacterium
ATTCTGAGGAAGCACGTTCACTACGTTCAGTGTAAACTCCGCGACCGAAGAATCTCGTAACTTATTGATTTTATAGACGTTGAGATTCTTCGCTTTGCTCAGAATGACATGCTATTGCGAATTAATCAGAGGTTCCCTAACTCTATTTTGGGTTTTTCCGCATCCTGCTATCCCTAACTGACCTTCAGTACCGCAAGGAACGCCTCCTGCGGGAGCTCGACCTTGCCGACCTGCTTCATCCTCTTCTTGCCCTCTTTCTGTTTCTCGAGGAGCTTCCTCTTCCTGGTTATGTCCCCGCCGTAGCACTTGGCCGTGACGTTCTTCCTCAGCGCCTTCACGGTCTCGCGCGCTATGACCTTGCTCCCAACGGCGGCCTGTATTATGACCTCGAACATCTGCCTCGGTATTATCTCCCTCATCTTCTCGGCCAGGTCCTTGCCCCTGGCGTAGGCCTTCTCCCTGGGCACTATGAGCGAAAGGGCGTCGACCTTATCGCCGTTTATCAGGATGTCGAGCCTTATGAGGTCGGACTTCCTGAAGTCCAGGTACTCATAATCCATCGAGGCGTACCCCCTGGTGAGGGTCTTGAGCTTGTCGTAGAAGTCGAGCACTATTTCGTTGAGCGGTATCTCGTATACGACCATGATCCTGGTCTGGGACAGGTACTTTATCTCCCTCTGTATCCCGCGCCTGGCCTCGCACAGCCCTAATATCGCACCCAGGAACTCCGAAGGCATATGGAGGGTGGCGATTATGAAAGGCTCCTCTATGAACTCTATGTGCTGAGGCGGGGGGAGGTTCGAGGGGTTGTCCACCATCACCACCGTCTTATCCGTCTTCGTGACCCTGTATATGACCGTGGGGGCGGTGGTTATAAGCTCAAGGCCGTACTCCCTCTCCAGCCTCTCCTGGATTATCTCCATGTGGAAGAGGCCCAGGAAGCCGCACCTGAAGCCGAACCCGAGGGCCAGGGAGGTCTCCGGCTCGAACGTGAACGAGGAGTCGTTCAAACGGAGCTTCACGACCGCCTCCTTGAGGTTCTCGTACTGCGCGGAATCCACCGGGTAGAGGCCGCTGAAGACCATGGATTTAGCCGCCTTGTAGCCCGCCAGAGGCTCTGACGCCGGGTTGTCGGCGTCGGTTATGGTATCGCCGACGTTGGTCTCCCGGACCTCCTTTATGCCCGCGATGACGAAGCCGACCTCGCCGGCCCCCAACCCGTCTATCTCCGTGGGGTGGGGCGTGAAGACCCCGACCTTGTCCACATCGAAGGTCTTGCCCGTGGCCATGAACTTTATCCGCGTGCCCTTCTTTACCACGCCGTCGTAAACCCTTATCTGCACGACCACGCCCTGATAGGTGTCGTACCAGGAGTCGAAGACAAGCGCCTTGAGGGGCCTGTTAATATCTCCGGCCGGCGGGGGGATCCTCTTCACTATCGCCTCGAGGATGTCCTTTATGCCTATGCCTTCCTTGGCGCTGGCGAGCACCGCGTCCGAGGCGTCGAGCCCGAGCACGTCCTCTATCTCCTCTTTTATCCTCTCCGGCTCGGCCGACGGCAGGTCTATCTTGTTCAATACCGGGACTATATCAAGGCCGACGTCCACCGCGGTATAGAGGTGCGCGAGGGTCTGGGCCTCAACGCCCTGGGAGGCGTCCACGACCAGTATCGCCCCCTCGCAGGCCGAGAGAGACCTGCTGACCTCGTAGCTGAAGTCCACGTGGCCGGGGGTGTCTATCAGGTTCAGCACGTAGGTGTTGCCGTCATCCGCCCTGTACGCAAGCCTCGCGGTCTGGGCCTTTATGGTGATGCCCCGCTCCCTCTCAAGC
>JACRNN010000296.1 GCA_016234955.1 Deltaproteobacteria bacterium
AGGCGAACACGACCGAGGTAGGCAACAGCACGTTCAGAAAGATGATAGGCGTTGACCAGGTGGAGATGAGCATATTGACGAGGGATGCGGTAAGGAGGGCGGTATCCACGCTCCTGTAGGTTTGATATTGACATGCGGATTATAATAATCTATCCTTAGAATCGGTTATTTAACGCTTTGTGGAGAGCGTATGTTCGGAAAAGCAGAAAACGGAAAGGGACGGGGTAGCGCTTTGAACATGCATAGCGAGCGCATTCCCCGCAACTTGCTGCGGGGTCAAGCGAGCGGATCGGATATGGATACTTTACATGTCGAAGATTCCCCGCGGCTTGCCGCGGCGGGGAGCTTCAAGGCGGCGGGTAAACGCCCCCGTACACTCCCCTCCGGGCGCACCCCCGCCTATTTCGGGGCCCTGGCCCTCGCTATTTCCGCCGCGCTCCTGTCAACGCCGCTCCCGCCTCTCGATTTCGGTTTAAAGACCGCTTACGCCGCCGTGGAGCAGCCCCCGCCTGAAGGCCAAGCCAAACCCCTGTTGCTGAAAAGGGTGGTAATACTCCCCTTCGAGAACTTCTCTGAAAATACCAAGGCCGTAAGCTTCGTCAAAAAGGCGATGAAGGAGGAGTTGAGGAAAAAGGGGCTCATACTCATCGCCGGCGACGACATGGTGGAGGACTTCCTGGCCAAGCGCAGGATGCGTTTCACGAATTCCGTGACAAGGTTCGCCGCCAGGGAGATGGGCATGGTGCTTGACGCCGACGCGGTCATGGTAGGCTCGGTGGACATTTTCTCCGAGGGCGCCGGCGGAGACGTGAGGGCCGGGATAACGGCGCGGCTGGTAAGCACCATAGACGGCGGCATCATCTGGGCGGACAATATCGCGTACACCGGCCGGGACTTCGCGGGGGTGCTCGGGCTCGGCGCCGTCGAGTCGATAGATAAGCTCGCCTCGCTCGTCATAAAAGACGCCGTCAAGAGCATACCGAACCGCTTTTTTATCAGGGATAGCTCTCTAAGCCCCTTTGAGGCCGCCGACGTCGTCACCACCCCGGTCAGGGTGCGCTCCGGCGAGAACGTCAAGCTCAGCGTGAGGATGTTGCCGATAGTCGATGAGCCGAGGAACGTAAAGGCTCTGGTAAGCGGCAAAGAGATCGCCATGGAAAACGTAGCGGGCACGGACTACTACGAGTGCTCCGTGGAAGCGCCCGTCGGCGAGGGGGCGTTCAACGTCGACGTGGTCGCGTTCGATAAGGAATTGAAAAAGTATTCGTTCAAGTCCATAGGCGAGA
>JACRNN010000297.1 GCA_016234955.1 Deltaproteobacteria bacterium
TAGGCACGTCCGCGGTCTCCATAAGCTTCGCGGCGGTCGAGCTCGCCAAGAAGATATTCGGGGACCTCTCCGGCAAGGCCGTGATGCTCGTAGGGGCCGGAGAGATGGCCGAGCTCGCCGCAAAGCACCTCCTGTCCTGCAACATACGGGAGATATTCGTGGCGAACAGGACGTACGAGAAGGCCATCGAATTCGCAAAGGGCTGCGGCGGCACGGCGGTCATGTTCAGGGAGTTCCCCCACTTCCTCAAGAACGTCGATATCGTCATCGCCTCCACCGCCGCGCCCAACTTCATAATAAGGCCGGACATGGTGCAGGAGGTGATGCGTGAGCGCAAATACAGGCCCATGTTCTTCATAGACATCTCGGTGCCGCGCAATATCGACCCGCTCGTGAACGACGTCGACAACGCCTACGTCTATGACGTGGACGACCTGCAGGGGGTGGTCGCGGCCAACCTCCAGGAGAGGGCCAAGGAGGCCCGGCTCGCCGAGAACATAGTCGATGAGGAGATAGAGAAGTTCTACCGCTGGATAAAGTCCCTCGACGTGGTGCCCACCATCATAGCGCTCCGGCGGTTCTGCGACGGGATAAGGAAGACCGAGGTCGATAAGGCGGCGTCCGCGATGGGCAACCTATCCGAGAAGGACAGGAAGGTCCTGGAGGCCATGACCTCGGCCATAGTGAACAAGATACTGCACAACCCCGTGACGCACATCAAGAAAGAGGCCAACAAGATAGAGGGCGACCTCTACATAGAGACCATAAGGACGCTCTTTGACCTGCCCTCGGACGAGGACGCCATGAAAAAGGCGAACAACGACGAGGAGTAGGGGCGTTGCCACTGAGTCAGCCGGGCGCGGCGCGACAAACACGTCTTTTGATAAATCAATTGGTTTGAGATTGCTTCGCCGCAAAAAACGTACCTCGCAATGGGCGATGCGATGCTTTTTCAACATCCTTTACAGATAGAAGGGCGGCCGTTTTGCAAAAAAAGATAGTCATAGGGACAAGGGGGAGCAAGCTCGCTCTCTGGCAGGCCGAGTGGGTGAAGTCCGAGATAGAGAAGAGACACCCAGGTATCGAGGTTTCCCTCGAAAAGATAAAGACCACCGGCGACAAGATACTCGACGTGCCGCTGGCAAAGGTCGGAGGCAAAGGGCTCTTTGTCAAGGAGATAGAGGAGGCGCTCCTTGAAGGCAGGGTCCACCTCGCGGTACACTCGATGAAGGACGTGCCCACAATATTCCCGGACGGGCTCCACCTCCGGTGCATCACGCATAGGGAAGACCCGCGGGACGCCCTGATAAGCAGGGGCAACGTAAAGCTCTCAGGCCTGCCGAAAGGGGCGCGCATCGGGACTTCGAGCCTGAGAAGACAGGCCCAACTCCTCCGTATCCGTCCGGACTTTGATATACTACAGCTCAGGGGCAACCTCGACACGAGGCTTAAAAAGCTCGATAACGGGGGGTTCGACGCAATAATACTGGCCGGCGCCGGGGTAAAGAGGCTCGGCTGGCAGGACCGCATCACGGAGTTGCTATCCCCTGAGATCAGCCTCCCGGCCATAGGCCAGGGCGCCCTCGGCATAGAGACGAGGACCGGGGACGAGCACATAAACGGGCTCGTGGCCTTCTTCGACGACCCGGAGACCTCCTGCGCCGTGAGGGCCGAAAGGGCGCTATTGAAGAGGCTTGAGGGCGGGTGCCAGGTGCCGATAGCCGCGTACGGCGCCCTTGAAGGAGATACGCTCAGGCTCACCGGCCTCGTGGCGAGCACTGACGGCAAGACCGTCGTGAAAGACGCCGTCTCCGGGCCCAAGGACAGGGCCGAGGCCCTGGGCGTCGAGCTTGCCGAAAGGCTCCTCAAGATGGGCGCTTACGACATACTCAAAGACCTGTACGAGGTCAAACCGCCGGGGGGCGCGTAAAAACGGAATGATACTATCGATACTTGCGTTCCTCTTTGTCTTTACCATCGTTGTGCTTGTGCATGAGTCGGGCCACTTTATCGCGGCGAGAAAGACCGGGGTAAAGGCATATGAGTTCTCGATAGGGTTTCCGTTCAGCCCTAAGATAGCCACTTTATTCAGGCACGGTGAGACCGAGTTCACGCTCCGGCTGCTGCCCCTCGGCGGCTTTGTAAGCTTCTCGAAAGACGCTGAAGAAGGGACGGCCCATCAATTCCTGTCGGAAAAAAGATGGAAGAGGTTCATAATCGCCTCGGCCGGCTCCGTCTTCAATATCGCCTTCGCCTTTATCGCCCTTTTAGCGGCTTATCTCCTCGGAAGAGATATGGGCCTGATAGATGGAGCGGCGGCAAGCCTGAAGGCCATCGAGACCGCAACGGCCGGCACCGTCAAACTGCTCTTCGGACTCTTTTCCGGCAGAGGTTCCCTTGAAGGCCTTTCCGGGCCCATAGGGATAGCCGCTCTGGCCGGCAAGGCCGCCCACGGCGGCCTTGCCGGCCTCGTCTACTTCACCGGCATGCTCAGCCTGAGCCTGGGGATATTGAATCTGCTCCCCCTGCCCGCGCTCGACGGGGGGCACATCCTGATAATACTCATCGAATCCATAAAAAGGCGGCCGTTGAGCATCGGCGCATATAAGGCGATCAGCGCAGCGGGCATATCGTTTTTACTTGTTCTCACGCTCATCGTAAGCTATAAAGACATTCTAAGGATATTCGCCTGACGCGGAATCCGCCGGCGAAGGGACAATGAAACCTCCCCGGGCTTGAATGCCCGATGGGCTTCAGAACGCTAAAAAAACATGCCGAAGAAGCAGGGAAATATCTATCTGGTGGGCGCGGGCCCAGGCGACCCGGGCCTCATAACCGTAAAGGGCCTTGAGGCGATAAAAGAGGCGGATTGCATAATATACGACTTCCTTGCGACCTCGCGCCTCCTTGAGCACGCGAAAAAAGGGGCCGAGTCCATATACGTCGGCAAGAAGGGGCGCTTCGAGTCCGTCTCACAGGAGGAGATAAACAGGCTCATAATAGAGAAGGCCCGAAAGGGCAAGACCGTGGCGAGGCTCAAGGGCGGAGACCCCTTCATATTCGGGAGGGGCGGTGAAGAGGCCGAGGAGATTGTCAGGGCCGGGCTTCCCTTCGAGGTCATACCAGGGGTGACTTCGGCCGTGGCGGTCCCGGCATACGCGGGGGTGCCGCTTACCCACAGGGGCCTCTCCTCCTCCGTGACCTTCATAACAGGGCAGGAAGACCCGAGGAAAGAGGCATCCAAGATAGCGTGGGACAGGATACTTCCCGGAAGCGGCACCCTGGTATTCCTCATGGGGTGGAAGAACCTGCCGCTCATAGCACAGAGGCTTATCGAGAGCGGGTGGGCCCCTTCCACCCCCGTAGCGGTGATAAGATGGGGCACCCTGCCCAAGCAGGTGACGATAAGAGGGCGGCTCGACAACATAGGGGGGCTATCGAAAGAGAAGGGGCTTAAGCCGCCGGTAATCACCGTCGTAGGCGACGTCGTGGGGCTGAGGGAGAGGCTCAACTGGTTCGAGTCCAGGCCGCTCTTCGGCAGGCGTATACTCGTCACGCGGGCCCTTGAGCAGGCCGGGGAGTTCTCCAGGCTCCTTGAGGGCCAGGGCGCCGAGGCGATAACGTTCCCCACGATAAGGACGCTCCCCCCCTCGGACTGGAAGGGGCTCGACGGGGCCATAAATAGGCTCTCCACATACGACTGGGCGATATTCACGAGCGTCAACGGGGTCAAGTACTTCTTCGAGAGGCTCCTCAAGTCAGGCAAGGACTTGAGGGATCTGAAGGGGGTCAAGGTCTGCGCCATAGGGCCCATGACAGAGAAGGCGATAAGGGCGCTCAACATCAGGGTCGACCTCACCCCGAAGGAGTACAGGGCCGAGGCGATAATAGCGGCGCTCGGCAGGAAGAACATAAAAGGCAAGAGGTTCCTCCTCGCCAGGGCGCAAAAGGGACGCGAGGTGCTGCCCGTTGAGATAAAGAGGCTCGGCGGCAGGATAGACGTCGTAGCCGCCTACAGGACGGTGAGGCCGCGGAAAGAGGCCGGAGGGCTTGAAAAGCTCTTCATGAGCGGCGGGATAGATGTCGTGACATTCACCTCCTCATCGACGGTCACGAACTTCCTGAGCCTGTTTAAGAAGGGCGCGGCCAAGGGGCTCCTTAAAAACGTGAGTATCGCCTGCATAGGCCCCATTACCGCCGATACGGCGCGGAGCCGCGGCCTCAACGTCGATATAATGCCCAAGGAGTACACCGTCCCGGCGCTTACGGCGGCGATGGCGGATTATTACGGGAAAAAGTGAACCCTGGGGGGGGGATGAACCACCCCGGAGCAAGCTACTGGGTATCCGAAGGAGTATATATTTTTTATACGCGGCAAACCGCGCTTAATTTGCCCGAAGTAAACATTAAAACCCCGGTGATATCAGAACGCTAAAAAAGGATGGATTATGGAATTTCCGAGCTACAGGCCAAGGAGGCTCAGGAAGAGCGAGACACTGAGAAAGTTGACGAGGGAGACGGAACTCTCCACGGACGACTTCATCCTCCCGCTCTTTGTCACCTACGGCAAGGGGGTGAAAAAGCCGATAAAATCCATGCCAGGCCACTTCCAGCTCTCCGTGGACAATATCGTCAAGGAGGCCGAAGAGGTGCGCTCCCTCGGCATCCCGGCCGTCATACTCTTCGGCATACCGGAGCACAAGGACGACATCGGGTCCGGCGCCATAGACCCCAACGGCCCGGCGCAGCAGGCCATAAAGGCGATAAAGGACACGGCCCCGGAGCTCATGGTGATAACCGACGTCTGCATGTGCGAATACACCTCGCACGGCCACTGCGGCATCATAGTAGACAACGACGTCGACAACGACTCCACGCTTGAGCTTTTGAGGAACGAGGCTCTCACCCACGCCGAGGCCGGGGCCGACATGGTGGCCCCTTCGGACATGATGGACGGCAGGGTGGCGGCCATCAGGTCGATGCTCGATGAGAACGGCTTCTCGCGTGTCCCGATAATGAGCTACTCGGCCAAGTACGCCAGCGCCTTCTACGGCCCTTTCAGGGAGGCGGCCGAATCGACCCCTCAGTTCGGGGACAGACGGAGCTACCAGATGGACCCGTCCAACGCCGAGGAGGCGTTGAGGGAGGTCATGCTCGATATAAACGAGGGGGCCGATATAGTCATGGTAAAGCCGGCCCTGCCGTACCTCGACATCATCAGGAGGATAAAGGACAGGACCGGGTATCCGGTGGCCGCGTACAACGTGAGCGGGGAGTTCTCCATGATAAAGGCCGCCGCGGAGCGCGGCTGGCTCGACGGTGAACAGGCGATGATGGAGTCGCTTCTGTCGATAAAGAGGGCCGGGGCCGATATGATACTCACCTACTTCGCCAAGGAGGCGGCAATGGTCCTTCGGAAATAATCTCGCCTCAATGCGCCACAGTCTCATTGAAAAAATCTACTACCATCGACTAACAGGATGCGGAAAAACCCAAAATAGAGTTAGGTTGCTCAAAAAGTCACGGATGCGAGGAGTCGAGAAAGTGAGGCGGGGCTCCCATTGCGTCTTTACAATTGCAATGGGAAGGCGTACTTGTATTGTACGCCGCAATGACGAACGCCGAGACGACAAAGCAGATGGGA
>JACRNN010000153.1 GCA_016234955.1 Deltaproteobacteria bacterium
TATACTCCCTTATATGTCGAAGATTCCCCACAGCTTGCCGCGGGGAGCTTCCACCCTCCCCGGGCTTGGAAGCCGCTGGGGGTTCAGAACGTCAAAAAATAAAAGATAACGGAGATAGAGATGAAAATGAAAAAAATGCTGAGCATGTTTGTCCTGCTGGCGGTCTGCTTGGGCTTCGGCCCCGGCGCCTTCGCGGCAGAGATCATAAACGGGGCGGGCGCCACGTTCCCATACCCGCTCTACTCGAAATGGGCGTACGAATACAACAAGAAGACCGGACTCAAGATGAACTACCAGTCCATAGGAAGCGGCGGCGGCATAAAGCAGATAAAGCAGAAGACCGTGGACTTCGGCGCAAGCGACGCCCCGCTTAAGGCAAAAGACCTCGATGAGGCTGGCCTCATGCAGTTCCCGATGGCCATAGGTGGCGTGGTGCCGGTCGTAAACATCGCGGGGGCCGCCCCCGGACAGCTCAAGCTCACACCCGAGGTCCTCGCCGACATCTATCTCGGAAAGATCACGAAGTGGAGCGACAAAAGGCTTACGGAACTGAACTTAGGGGTAAGGCTCCCCGACGAATCGATTACCGTAGTCCACCGCGCCGACGGGAGCGGCACGACTTGGATATTCACCAACTACCTCGACAAGGTGAGCAAGCCCTGGCACGACAAGGTCGGCTTTGACACGGCCGTGGACTGGCCCGTGGGCGTCGGCGGCAAGGGCAACGAGGGGGTGGCCATGTACGTTAAAAGGATAAAAAACAGCATCGGTTACGTCGAGCTCGCCTACGCGCTCCAGAACAAGCTCGTTCATACGAAGCTTCAGAACAGGGACAAGGTCTTCGTTGAGCCTTCCATCGAGAGCTTCAAGGCCGCGGCCGCCGGGGCGGACTGGAAGCACACCCCCGGCTTCGAGGTTATACTCACCGACCAGCCCGGCAGGGACTCATGGCCGATAGCCGGAGCGACCTTCATACTCGTATACAGGAACCAGACGAATTGCGCGAACGCCAGGGCCGTGCTCGATTTCTTCGACTGGTCGTACAGGAACGGCGCGGAGATGGCAAGCTCGTTCGATTACGTCCCTATCCCGAAAGACGTCTATGAATTGATGGAAGACGCATGGGGCGCAAGTATAAGGTGCGGCGGCAAGGCCGTGTGGACGAAGTAACGCCTGCCATCTGAAATGGAGGCGATAGCGCTCAACAGCCGCCCCGGATGCATCGCATCCGGGGCGGCTGTTTTTCAAGATGCATGGCGGGCGCGAGGCCAGCGTCCATCGTTGCGGGGCCGAGCGAATAGAAATATATCTCCCCGCATTTCACCGCCCCTCCACCGGCATTTAACATGACCGTAATAATCCCGCAACATTCGGGGTGTATAATCGGCACTGGTAAGATGAAAAGGAGGGGCGGCGGCATGGACAAAAAATGCAAGTACCTCGATGAAGCACGGCAAGACCTTGTCTGCAAGGCGTCAATGACCGGCATGTCGCCGAGCATATTCGAACTGAACATCTACTGCTCGACAGCGGAGCGCTACCGCTGTACGCTGCTGCTCGCAAAGACGTTGAGGGATGGGTACAGGGAGGGTGTAGTGAAGGCCGGGGCCGTGCTGTCGAGGTAGAGGCGCGCTGCCGCGGCTTGGCAGGCCGGGGCGCGAGGCGCGCCCTTTTGCGAGAGTGAAATATTATGGGATATATGGTACAAAAGATACTGGCAGTGGATGATGAGCTGGATATCCTGAGGCTCCTTGAGCACAACCTTGTGAAGGCCGGGTTCCAGGTCTTGAGCGCGCCGGACGGCCCTGAAGCCATCGAGATGGCGCGCAAGGTTCACCCTGACCTGATTATCCTCGATATGATGCTCCCCAACATGGAAGGGACAGAGGTTCTCAAGGCGCTCAAGAAGGACGATGCCACGGAGGGGATACCCGTTATCATGCTGACGGCCAGGGGCGAGGAACTCGACAGGGTCGTGGGATTTGAGCTCGGCGCGGACGACTACATCATAAAGCCGTTCAGCACGAAGGAGCTCTTATTGAGGGTACAGGTCCTGTTGAGGAAAAGGCGCCATGAGGACAGCCCCCCGGTCATAAAGTCCGGCGATATCACCATCGACACCGGCAGGTTCGAGGCGGCGGTCAACGGGAACGGCGTGGACCTTACGGCCACCGAGTTCAGGCTCCTTGTCGAGCTTGCGGCCTCGAAGGGTAGGCTTCTCAGCAGGGAGTACCTGGTGAAAAGGGTCTGCGGCCCTGATACGCAGGACGGCTCACGGACCATAGATACGCACATAAGGCGGCTGCGCGTGAAGCTCGGACGCCAGAGCTCCCGCATAGAGACGGTCAGGGGGCTCGGCTACAGGTTGAAGGGCGGGTGAGTCGGAGAGAAAAATTTGCCGGTGACCCCGTGCGAAAGGATTGGCAGAGAATGATATCAAAGAGTTATATCGCCGAGTTCCTCGGCACGTTCGCCCTTGTCTTCGCGGGCACCGGGGCGATAGTCATCAACGACGTAAGCGGAGGGACGGTCACTCACGTCGGGATCGCCCTGACGTTCGGCCTTGTCGTGCTCTCCGTTATCTATGCCGTGGGGGACACCTCCGGGGCGCACTTGAACCCGGCCGTGACGTTCGGGTTCTGGACGGCGCGCCGCTTCCCCGGCGCGAAGGTCATGCCCTATGTCATCAGCCAATGCGCCGGGGCCGTCCTGGCGAGCGCGATGCTCAAACTACTTTTTGCCGGACACCCGACGCTCGGGGCCACGTTGCCGGCCGGGTCTATCCTCCAGTCATTCGTCCTTGAGGTGATACTGACATGGTTCCTCATGTTCGTGATACTCAACGTCTCGGTCGGGGCAAAGGAAAAGGGGCTCATGGCCGGCATAGCCGTCGGTTCGGCCGTAGGCCTTGGGGCCCTCTTTGCCGGCCCCATTTCGGGGGCTTCCATGAACCCGGCCCGGACCCTTGCCCCGGCCCTTCTCACCTGGCGTCTCGGCACGGCATGGCCCTATGTGATCGCGCATTTGGCCGGGGCGTACCTCGCCGTTTTCGGCTGCGCGTTCGTAAGAGAAAAAGATTGCTGCGGCAGGGAGACGGCGAAAAGGGGCGCGCTTGAGAAATGAGGATAGCCGCGTTGGGGGACATTCACGGGAATATCGAGGCCTTAAAGGCCGCATACGGGGCGGCCGTCAGGGAGGGCGTCGATAAAATATATCATCTGGGCGACCTCGGCGGCTACGCGCCCGCCGTCAACGAGGTCGTCGATTTCCTCATCGAGCGCGGGGTCGAAGGCGTGCAGGGCAACTATGACGACGCCGTGGGGAACGGCAAGGTCCACTGCGGATGCAGATACGTCGACGCCCTTCAGGCCGGCATGGCGGAACTGTCGTTTGAATGGACGAAGAACCATGCGACGCAAAAGAGCAGGGAGTACATGAAGGGGCTCCCCTTTGAGATATCTTTTTCCTCTGACGGCCTCCTGGTGAAGCTCTTCCATGCCACGCCTTTGAAGAACAACATCTACTGGTACGAGGAGAGGGACGAGAGGTTCTTCCTCGATATGGCAAGGCGAGCCCGCGCCGACGTGATGGTCTACGGACACACGCACCTGCCATACAGAAAAGACATCGAGGGCAGGGTCTTTATCAACGCGGGGAGCGTGGGCAAACCGAAGGACAAGGACCCGAGGGCGTCTCTGGCGATCGTCGAGATATCAAACGGGGCCGTAAAGGCGGACTTCATGAAGGTCCCTTATGACATCGGAAAGACCGTAGACGCCATACTGAATTCGGGACTTCCTCCTTACTTCGCGGAGAGGCTGCAAGGAGGGGGGATGAGGGGCTTTAACGGGCGTCTATAGTATGTTAAACTCTCCGCCGTAAATGGCGGAGAGCCTTGACCTATCAGTTATCCCGCAGACAGATCAGGAGGCGCAACACATGTTAGATGGAGAAATAATCAAGGGGATAATATTAGGGGTAGTCCAGGGGATAACCGAGTTCTTCCCGGTCAGCAGCACCGCGCACCTCATACTCTTCCCCTGGTTCTTCGGGTGGAAGGGGGAGATCGACACCCTCGCCTTCGACGTCGCGCTCCACGGAGGCACGCTCCTGTCCCTGCTGGTATGTTTCCACAGGGACTTATGGAACATACTTGTAAGGGACAGGAGGATGCTCTTACTGGTAGTAATAGCCTGCATCCCCGCCGGCGTGGCCGGCGTCCTCCTACACCACGCCGCGGAGAGCGCGTTGAGGAGCCCGGCCATCATGGTCGTGACCCTTGTCGGCGTGGGTTTCCTCATGCTCGCGGCTGAATCATACGGCAAGAGAGAGAGAACGGAGGCGTCCCTCCTCGATTCCATATTCATCGGGGTCTCCCAGGCCGCGGCGCTCATTCCCGGGGTATCGAGGTCCGGCATAACGATAACCGCCGGGCTCTTCAGGAACCTTACAAGGGAGTACGCCGCGAGGTTCACGTTCATCATATCCATCCCCGTGATAGCCGGCGCGACGATGCTCGAGGGCAGGAAGCTCCTTGCCCATCCGGAAAGCTACCATTTAGACGTCATTATAGCCGGACTCGCGGCCGCGTTCATATCCGGCGTGTTCGCGATAAAATTCCTCCTCGCCTTCCTCAGGAAATACCCGCTGAACCTCTTCGTCTACTACAGGTTTATCCTCGCCGCGTTGATACTCTCTCTTCTATATCTGAGGTGAGATCCCTTCCGCGCCATGCCTGAGCCCTCTTTATCCAGCTTCGGTGAGTATTAAGTGTTGACCGAAAGACGGCTGAGGGGGTACAATGAAAATAACACGTCGCAGAGCGGCATCAGGCCCGCGCGTCTGATGCCGGGGACCGGCGCGGACCAACTGCGGCAGGTGCGGCGGGCCGGGCGGCTCTGCATCCTGTTGAGTCAAGGGTATCAAGGCCCGGTCATGGAATAACAACCCAGGAGAATTTGAAAGCCGAGAGATGGTAACGAGGCTAAAAGAAGAGACCATTATCTTCATAAGCGTTGTAAAGTGGATCGTCCTGGCCATAGGCGTCGGGATAGTCGCGGGGTTCTCCACCACGGTCTATGTAAAGGCGCTCAATGCCGCCGTGGGCCTTGACAGATACAGCCCGTACTTCTTCCTCCTGATGCCCCTCGGTTTCCTGCTCAGCGCGTACATGATCGAGTACATATCGCCAGGTGCCGCTGTCCCTGGCGCCGGTCTTGCGATCGAGGCGGTCAACAAGGACTCCGGCAAGATCAGGTTTCTGTCCATCCCCGTGGAATTTTTCGCGTCGATAATCACCATCGCAACCGGGGGGTCGGCGGGCAAGGAAGGCCCGAGCATGTTCATAGGCGGAGGGCTTGCCTCGTCCCTCTCGGACATATTCCGTTTCGACGCGGCAGACCGCGGAAAGCTCGTGATATGCGGCATGTGCGGCGGCTTCGCCTCGGTCTTCGGCGCTCCGCTCGCCGGGGCCATGTACGGCCTTGAAGTCATCGCCATCGGGACCATCCTCTACGACGTGATGCTGCCGGCCTTCGTCTCCGGGATAGTAAGCTACCATGTCTCCTCATCGCTCGGGGTCGCTTATTTCTACAACCCCATCAGCATCGTTCCGGTCTTCAGCAAACTCTTCTTTCTGAAAGTCATCGTAGCCGGGATATTCTTCGGCCTATGCTCCTTTTTGCTGATAGAGGGGCTTAAAACGGGCAAGTACGTCTACAGGAAGATACGCCTCTCCATGCCTCTGAAGAGCCTCATCGCGGCCGTCCTGCTTATAGTTCTGACGTTATTGATATCGAGGCACCCCCTGGGCCTCGGCCTCGAGGTGATGGAATCGTCCTTCAAGGAGGGTCATATCCCGTGGTATGACTTCATATTGAAGATATTCTATACGAGCGTGACATTGAATTTCGGGGGGACGGGCGGGAAGGTCACGCCAATGGTCTTCATAGGCGCCACCGCCGGCAACGTGTTCGGCCGCGTGACGGGCATGGACCCGGCCATGACCTCCGCCATCGGGTTCGTAAGCGTCCTTGCAGGCGCGTCCAACACCCCTGTGGCGGCGAGCATCCTGGCCGTGGAGCTCTTCGGCTCGGAGATAGCCCCATACGCGGCCATAGCGTGCGTCATAAGCTTCATCATAACGGGCCACAGGTCGGTCTATCCGTCCCAGTCGTTCTCCGTCAAGAAGTCCTCTTCCTTCAACATGGAGCTCGGTAAAGAGATCGAACACCTGAAGATAGAATATAGCCACAGGGAAAAAAGCCTTGTCGGCGTTGTAAAGCGCGTATGGCTCATGGTGAAAAAGGTCAAATGACCCGCAACCTGCGCGCTACCGTATCAGGACAGCGATGCCGCGATCCGTCGCGGCCCGCAACTTAAATCCCCCCAACCGCTTGACAGCCCGGTTTTGCCGGTGCTAATCTACCTCACATGAAGCGCGTTGCGCCCCCCTCTATCGACAGGTTCAGCCGATACCTCTTCCCGGCGATGGTGGTCGTCCTTTCAGGCCTGCTCTATCTCAACGCCATAGGCAACGGCTTCGTATACGACGACAACGTCTACGTGGAATCGGACCCCACCATAAGGCATCTGGGCAATATATGGAAGGCGCTTACATCCACGGCGCTCGACCCGAACGTATCGTCCGCCGTCCCGTCAAACTACTACCGGCCGCTCGTGCCGATAACCTATATGCTCGATTACCGGATATTCGGGATGGCCCCGTGGGGGTTCCACCTGACCAATATCCTCTTCCACGCGCTCAACTCCCTCCTCGTCTACTTGATAGCCCGGAAGCTCTTTAATAAGAGGAACCTCGCCCTCGCGGCCGGGCTCCTCTTCGCAAGCCATCCCATACATACGGAGGCGGTGGCCTGGATAGCCATAGTCCTCGACGTCGGGTGCGCCTTTTTCCTCCTCCTGGCCTTCTACCTCTACATGGGGGAGGGCAAGGCGTGGGTGCGCCTGCCCCTCTCGGCGCTCGCTTTTTTCATGGCCCTGCTCTACAAGGAGACCGCCGTCATATTCCCCCTGTTGCTCGTCTCCTACGAGTTCCTCATCAGGAGGGGCGCGAAGGGGTACGGCCTCAAGGCGGCACTGACAGTCTACCCGGCCGTCGCCCTTGCGTACCTGGCCGTGAGGCTCCACGTGCTCGGGGGGTTCGCCCCCCTGCCCAACCCGGACGCGTATCTCTCCGGCTACCGGATACTCATAAACAGCGTCTATCTCCTCATGAGGTACCTCTGGATGCTCGTCTTCCCGGTAGACCTCAACGCGTTCCATACCCTTGTCCCGGCGCTCTCGGCCCTTGACCCGCGTTTCATCATTTCCGCCGCGGCGTTCTGCGCCATGTTCGTAGTCTGGATGACCGTTGGGAAGATGGACAGGTTCACGGCGTTCGCATTTATATGGGTAGTGCTGCCGCTCCTGCCGACCATGTATCTATTGAAGGTCTTCGGCGGCGAGATATGGAATATCTTCTGCGAAAGGTACCTCTACCTGCCGTCGTTCGGGTTTGTCCTCTTTGTCTCTTACGCCGGGGGGCGGCTCCATGAAGGCCTTTCGCGCAACCCGAGGGGCAGGGCCGTCGTACCGGCGGTCTTCCTCGCTATTCTCTTCCTTTATTCCGCCCAGACCGTCCTTAGGAACAGGGTCTGGCGCGATAACGTCACGCTCTACGCCGACGGCCTTGAGAAGTCTCCCGGGGTGGCGCTCCTCCATAACAACATGGGCTTCGAGCACCTGATGAACGGCAGGCTCGGCGAGGCCGAAGCCGAATTCGCCGCCGCGCTCAGGCTCGATCCGAAATACGAAAAGGCATACTTCAACCTCGGCCTCGTATATATGAAGGCAAGGGATTGGGAAAGGGCCGGGAGATATCTGGAGACCGCCCTCGGCATCAAGTCATACTATGCCGACACCTATACGAACCTCGGCATCGTATACCTCCGGCTCGGCCGCGTGGACGACGCAAGGGCAAGTTTCATGAAGGCGCTCGAAATAAACCCCGGTGAGGGCCTCGCCAGAAAATACCTCGATGAGATCTATTATGGAAATGAAACCTTCGAGGGATTAAAACCACCCGGCGGTTTCAGAACGCTGAAAAGATGATAGCGCCGTAAGGCGCGGGGGAGGGCTTGAGCGACAAAGGCCGCGCCATGGAATGAAGTTCATTATACGAACGTAAGAAATGGATTGAGCCTTGGCGGACGACGAGTCCAAGCCGCAGGCGTACTCTTTGCGGTACGTCGAGGATTTTCCGGGGAGTACAACGCAGTATTTCGTACTACATGCGGATGGACGCGATGGCCTGCTCTTCGACCCCGCCTTTGATCCAGTACTCGTCGAACGGGAAGTAGTCCTTGACCTTGCCGTCCTCCACGAAAAATACTATCTCCTGCCCTTTCAACCCGTCCAATATCACTCTGCCGCTCTCCCTGACGGAGACGCTGTACTCTATGTGGACCGAGTACCTGCTCCGTCCGTCCAGCCTCTCATATTTCAAGAGGGAGCTTTTGACGAGAGTCCTGTCCACATGGGCGCCGTTTGTGGATACCCATGAGCTTAAAAGGAACTCGTCGTTCAACCAGGGCATTATGACGGACTCATAGACGGTGTGGTTTTCGGCGTCCACCGGGTTGATTGCCGCGGCCTGGTGGCGCTCCGCGCCATAGGCCGTGGCCGCGAGCAGTAATATGGAGAGTACGAGGGAATAATTTAGTGGCTTCATATCGCCCCTTTCGACCTTATAGGTTTATTGAAGGAACGAGGTTGCCGGACTTCTGCAAATCCCCTATACTGTTTATCGGCCGATCTTCCGGTTTCCTTTAGCCGTGGCCGCACGGGGCCGCCGGGTACGTGGCCGCATGGGTTGGGGGGGGCGCCGGGGCCAACGGCCCTAAGCCTTAAACTTCTTGTTTTCAGCCCCGTTTTGTAGTATTATCCGTGTAAATGAACCAATCCGATGAGCATAATCCCGGGGAGTTCATAAGCCCCACTTTTGGCCGCCTGTCTCTCGATGGGATGTTCTTAAAGATAGTGGAGTACATCGAGGAAGGCGCGGGCCATACCTTCCATCTCATCATCGGCACCGACTCCTTTCTCAACTCGGAAACCTTATTCGTGACCGCCGTCATAATCCACAAGGTCGGCAGCGGCGGCAGGTATTTCTACAAGAAGGCCCACAGGAAAAAGATGGAGAACCTGCGCCAGAGGATATTCTACGAGGCCACCATGAGCGTGGATTTCGCCTCGGTGGTAATGGAGAAGCTGAACGAGAACGGCCTGCAAAGGCTCCCGGTGGAGATACACCTCGACGTCGGGATGAACGGGGACACGAGGGATATCGTCAAAGAGGTCGTCGGCATAGTGACCGGCTCGGGGTACGCGGCGGTGACGAAGCCGGATTCCTTCGGCGCGAGCAAGGTGGCGGACAGGCATTCCAAGTGAGACAAGGGGGGCAGTCATGACGATAAAGCATGAGATAGCCCTTGCCCAGGGCCATATCGTCCACGGCGTATACGTCATAAGCACGAGGCTCGGCGAAAAGGTGAACGCCATGACGGCCGTATGGGTGGGGAGGGCGTCATTCGAGCCGCCGTTCATTACCGTGGCGATAGGCAAGACCCGTTACACCCACGACATGGTTAAGGGTTCCGGGGTCTTTGCCGTCAACGTCCTCGGCGCGGACAACATAGCCACCGGGAAGCGCTTCGGGCTCAAGAGCGGGAGGAAGACGGACAAGTTCGCCGGGGTGGAATACGACACGAAGACGACCGGCTCGCCGATCCTTCGGGACTGCATAGCGTGGATGGACTGCAGGGTCGTCTCACACCACGACGCCGGGGACCATACGTTGTTCATAGGTGAGGTGATGGACGCCGGGGTCCTGCGCGAGGCCGCAACGCTCGTCTATGATAAGGAGAGTTTTTATAAGTAGTGTGAAATGAGACCCCTGTTGCCGCGAATATGGAGGTTGTATATGGGAGATATAAGGGTATATTCAAGGGATGAGCTTGCATTGAGGCCCGCCGTAGAAGGCGCGAAGATGTGGGCAATCGGCCTTGATAGGAGCATGCTAACGTACTTCGAGCTTGAGCCGGATACCACCTTCCCCGACCACTCCCATGAATCCGAACAGATAACCCTTGTGCTTGAGGGGGAGCTGA
>JACRNN010000154.1 GCA_016234955.1 Deltaproteobacteria bacterium
ACGGATAAACCAGAAGAACAAATACTACAAGACCTGCGTAAAGGTGGCGGATATCCTCTCGAAGAACGGCTACACGATAATCACGGGCGGCGGGCCGGGGATAATGGAGGCCGCGAACAGGGGCGCGGTGGCCAACGGCGGCACTTCCGTCGGCCTCAACATAACCCTGCCGATGGAGCAGAAGTCCAACAGGTACCAGACCAAGTCGCTCAACTTCAGGTACTTCTTCGCCAGGAAGGTCATGTTCGTCAAGTACGCCATAGGGTACGTCTGCATGCCGGGCGGCTTCGGCACCATGGACGAGTTCTTCGAGGCGCTCACTCTGATACAGACCCACAAGATATACCCCTTCCCGCTCATACTCTTCGGCTCGGAGTACTGGACGCCGCTCCTGGAGTTCATGCGGACGACCATGATAAAGTACAGGACCATAGACGAGAACGACCTCGCCCTAATCAGGCTCACGGACGACCCCATGGAGGTGCTCGACATCATCAACAAACACATGGACAGGAAGATGATGTACATAAAAAGCGCGTCCGAGGGGAAAAAGGGCGTTGCTCAGCCGAGGCCCAAAAAGACGAACAGAGGCAGGGGGAGGTGACCCGTGGAGACCGAAGAGCTTAAAAAGGTGACTGTGGCGCTCGAGGAGGAGCAGATAGAGAAGCTCAAGGAGCTGGCCGGGGAGTACAGGGAAAAGCTCGGACAGAGATGGACGTTGAGCGCCATGGTCAGGGTCGCGGTGGGGGACTTCCTGACCAAGATGGGCAAGATGACGTAACAGGCTGCTGAAAAAGCCCCATCTGCGGTGTCGATGAACCCACTGGGGCTAAAAAAACCGTTGAGGCTTCAGAACGCTAAAAAAACGTCGCTCTGCTACGGCGTACGGAAAAAGTACGCTTCATTCCTCACTCCTTGACTCCTCGGGGCACCCATGCGAGAAGCATGGGTCGGGAGCTTTTTGAGCAGCCTGGACGGACGCGAGGGTTTTTCAACAACCTGCTAAAGGAGCCGCCCCTTACATGAAAAAGATATTGGCGCTTGTCTTTTCAGCGGCCCTCTTCCTCACAGGGTGCGTCTTCGTGAACCTGCCCTCAGTCGCCCCGCTCGTTGAAAAGACGATAGGCGGGGCCGGCGCGGACAAGGTGCTCATAGTCGATATCTCAGGAGTACTTACCGACGAGACGCGCGGGGGGGTCTTCGGCATCCAGACCGAGGCCAACCTCACCGCGAGGATCAAGGAGGAGCTCACAAACGCCTCCGGGGACAGGGCGATAAAGGCCGTGGTCCTGAGGATAAACACCCCCGGCGGGTCCGTGACCACGTGCGACATCATAGCCCACGAGATAAGGAACTTCAAGAAGCGGACAGGCGCCAGGGTCGTGGCTGAGCTCATGGACGTCGCCGCCTCTGGCGGGTACTATATCGCCAGCTCCGCGGACAGGATAGTGGCCCATCCTACGACCGTCACCGGGTCCATAGGGGTGGTGGCGTTCAACCTCAACGCCAGCGGCCTGATGGAAAAGATCGGCGTTACGAACCAGACCGTAAAGTCCGGGGACAAAAAGGACATGGGCTCGCCCTTCAAGCCGATGACCGAGGAGGAGAGGCGGATCCTCCAGTCCGTTATAGACGGCATGTACGAGAGGTTCCTCGACGTGGTGGCCGATGGGAGGAAGGGCGTTGTATCGAAGGCTGAGATAAGGAAGGCGGCCGACGGCAGGATATATACCGCCCAACAGGCGTTGGACCTTAAGCTGATAGACTCGGTGGGTTATCTCGATGACGCGGTGGAGGCCGCCAAAGGGCTCGCCGGGATCAAAGAGGCCCGGCTTATAACGTACGCCGGGCCGCGTGACTACAGGAACAATATCTACTCAAGCGCGGCCCCAAAGACCGCCGCCACCTTGAGCCTTATCAACATAGACCCTTCCATCTACGGCAAATTCGGCATGAACTTCATGTATGTCTGGATGCCTTGAGAACGCCTGGCGGCAAGCCCCTAATTCCCTTGGGGCGTATTGGGAGCCACAGGACGCCCGGCTGAAGGCCCCTACTTCTTCACCGTCCCTTCCTTGTCTGTCTTGCCGTCTTTCGGTTCCTTTACTTCCTTAGGTTCCTTGACTTCTTTCGTTTCCTTGCCGTCGGTCTTTGCCGCGGGCCCTACGATTGAGATGGTGTAGGCGTTAAGGGTGATGTACTTGCGCGCCGCCTGGAGCACATCCGAGGCGGATACGGCCTCTATCTTCTTCGGATAGGTCCTGGAGAAGTCGTAGCCGAAGCCGAAGAGCTCGTTATTCGCCATGTCGGCGGCCTGGCTCGATACCTCCTGCAGACCTATCTCGTAACCGCCGATAATGGAGTTCTTCGCCTTCTTGAGCTCTTCAGCGCTCACCTTCTCGGAGGAGATGGTCTTCAGTTCCTTCAGTATCCCTTCTATCGCGGCGTCCTTTTTCTCGGGGGCGCATCCTATGTACACGGCGAAGACGCCAGGGTCAGCCGCCTCTTTTGAGAACGCGCTCAACGAGTAGGCGAGGCTCTGCTTGTCCCTCAAGTCTAAAAAGAGCCTGCCGCTCTGGCCGGAGAGGACTTCGGAGAGCACCTTCAGCGCGTACCTGTCGTCGCTCCCTATCGTGGTGCCCAGAAAACCTACGCCGATATTCGTCTGCGCCTTGTCCTTTACGGCGCCGGTGGTCCGTATGGCGGTCTGGCGCTTTTCAACCGGAGTGGCCGGCAGTTTTGAGGGCGGCCTCTTTAAGCCCTTGAACAGCGCCGTGACCCTCTCTATGGCCTGGTCCGCGTCCACGTCCCCCACGATGGCGAGCACCATGCGGTCGGGCGAGAAGAACTCCTCGTACCGCCTGATGACGTCATCCCGGCTGAAGGCGTTGACCGTCTCTACCGTGCCTGTCGACGGCATGCCGTATGGGTGGTCCTTGTACAGGTCCCTGTAGAGGAGCTTGAAGGTATAGGCCGGGAGGTAGTCCTCCTGCCTGTTGATGGCGGCGATGGTCTCCTTCCTCAGCTTTTCGACCTCGGCGTCCGGAAAGGCCGGATTAAGCGCGACGTCGGCGAATATCTCAAGCCCCCTGTCGAAAAAATCGGAGAGGAAGCTTCCGGAAACCCCTACGGTATTCCAGCCGGAGAATCCGCTTACGCTCCCGGCCATGTCTTCAACGTCCCTGGCGATATCCTCCCTCGACCTCTTTTGGGTGCCCCGCGTCAGCATGGACGCCATGAAGCCGCTCAAGCCGTTTGTCCTGGCGTTCTCGAACCGCAGGCCGCCGGGGAACGCGGCGTAAAACGACACGGTCGGGTTAGAGTGGACTTCCTTCACGATCAGGGTGATGCCGTTCTCCAGCCTTACCTTTTTGACCCTCTCGGACCTTTCCCTGGGCCCGGCAAGCGTCTTTTGCGCCTCGGCGGAAGCCTTTTTGATGGCGGCGGAGAGCTTATTGTCCGTCACCTCGCCCTTTTCACTGTCGGGCACGACCGCGATGACCGACATGTTATTGACGTTCAAGTATCTCACGGCCGCGCGTTTTATGTCTTCGGAGGTGACGCGCGCCACTCCTTCGATATATTTCTTCTCGTACCGGTAGTCCCCGAAGTGCGTCTCGTAATAACCGAGCTTGTCGGCGATGCCGTTCATCGTCTCGCGCTGGTAGATGAACTCGCTCCTCAGGTTGAGCTTGGCCCTCTCGATCTCTTCGTAGGTGGGCCCGTCAACGGCGAGCCGCGTCATCTCCTGGAGGGATTCATAGACGGCCCTGTCCACGTTCTTGGATTCCATGGTACCGGTCACCAGGAAGACGCCCGAGTCCTCAAGCGACATCGGGTAGGAGCTTATGGAGTGGACGATACCTTCATCGGCCTTCAGTCTCTTATACAGCCTTGAGCTCTCTCCTCCGCCGAGTATGGCGGAGAGGACGTCTATGGCGTATGTGGCGTTGTCCCTGAGCCTGGGGATGTGGAACCCTATGCCGAGGTGGGACTCCTTAATGGGCTGAGCCGCTATCTTAGTCCTGTACCGCTCCTGGACAGGCTCCACAGCCCTCTTCCTGTGCGGGTCGGGCCTCTTCTTGAAGTCCTTGAACGCCTCCTTGACGGCCTTGAGCGCCGAGTCCCTGTTCACGTCCCCGACTATCACGAGGGTCATGTTGTTTGGGATGTACCACCTCTGGAAGAAATCCACTATCTGCTCCCTTGTGAACTTCTCCACCACGTCCCTGTAGCCTATTACCGGCCTTCCGTAAGGGTGGGCCGTGAAGGCGGTGGAAAGGAGGTTCTTATACAGGCTCCTTGACGGGCTGTCCTCGTTCATGCGTATCTCCTCGAGGACGACCTGAAGCTCCTTTTTAAGCTCTTCGGGATCGAACGACGAGCGCTGTATGGCGTCGCTTATTATATCGAGCCCGGTTGAGAAATTCCTGCTCGGGACCACCAGGTGATATACCGTGTTGTCGTACGACGTGTAGGCGTTTATGTCCCCGCCGACGCCCTCTATCTCTTTAGCTATTTCCCCGACCTTCCGCTTGGCCGTCCCCTTGAAGAGCATGTGCTCGAATACGTGGGAGATGCCGCCGTCCTTGTCGGACTCGTCCGCGCCGCCGACCCTGACCCACATTTGAACCGACACCACGGGGGCGGAGTGCTCTTCCTCGATGATTACGTTGAGCCCGTTGCCGAGCGTGGCCTTGAACACGTCCCCGGCCCTGGCCGGGGAGACCCCGTCGATTGCGAACAGTAACGATATGAAGACGAACAAAAAGACCTTTACTTGACGCCTCATTCCTTGACCTCCGTTTTGAAAATGCATGAAGATCGCCAGTCCCGCGGATATTGCCCCTGAGGGCTTCAATCCCGGTCCGGCGCTCGAATGCTTTCCAGCTGATATGAAAGGATAAAACAATTTGGATGTTTTTGCAATGACGGCGTATTGACACGCCATGTGAAAGTGATAACCTTATGGTAAGAGTAGGAGGAGAGGGGGATACGGCCATTGAAAAAGAGCGCACTTGTCATCGTGGACGTGCAGAACGACTTCTGCCCGGGCGGGGCCCTGGCGATTGAAAACGGCGACGCGGTCGTCCCGGCTATCAACAGGTACATCGAGCGTTTCAAGGCCGCGGGCCTGCTTGTCTACGTCACGCGCGACTGGCACCCGGAAAAGACTATACACTTCAAGGAGTACGGCGGCAAATGGCCGGCGCACTGCGTCAAGTGGACCGTCGGGGCGCGGTTCCACCCGGGTCTAAGGCTCCCGGAAGGCGCCGTCATAATTACAAAGGGCGACGGCCCGGATGAGGATTCCTATTCGGCGTTTGACGGGAAGGACCACGGAGGCAGGCAGTTTTCCGAGGCGCTGCGCGGCAACGGGATAAACCACCTCTACGTCGGTGGGCTCGCAACGGATTACTGCGTCAGGCAGAGCGTGCTCGACGCCCTGAAGGAGGGGTTCGGGGTAACGGTGCTCCTCGACGCCGTGAGGGGGGTGGATGTCAACCCCGGGGATTCCAGGCGAGCCATAGACGAGATGATAGAGAAAGGGGCCGATACGACTACGTCGGAGGAGTTCGATCTGTCGTAATCCGTACCCGGGTCGTCTATCAGGCTGGGTTTTTCCGCGTCATATGCTTTTTTCTCCACTCAATGACCAACTGCTAAATCCAACAAGTTCGATTTGTTGTTCCAGCAACAATATTTAAGGAAGCTCTGATTAATTATGTTTTTCTGTCATTCTGAGGAAGCGTAGCGACCGAAGAATCTCGTAACTTATTGATTTTATAGACGTTGAGATTCTTCGCTTTGCTCAGAATGACATGCTATTGCGAATTAATCTCAAAACCCGATGAAAGGTTGTTTTTAACGTTCTGAAAACCCAGGGTTTTTCAAGCCCAGGGAGGGCTCATCAAGCCCTTCTCTTTGCCGCCCTTATCCGCGCGGGCCCGGTCACTGACATCGGGTCCAGGAGCCTCTCCCACTCCGCTTCCGTCAATATGCCGCGCCCGATGACGACCTCCTTGACGGTCCTGCCCGTCCTGGCGGACTCTTTCGCCACCGCAGCCGCGTTTTCGTACCCGATTATCCGGTTGAGCACGGTTGCGAGCCCCACGGACCTCTCGAAGAACTCACGGCACTTCTTCTCATCGGCCTCTATCCCCTCAATACACCTCTCGGTAAACGCCGCTACCGCGGTAGAGAGTATCTCGACGGACTGGAGGATATTATAGTTTATGACCGGGAGCATGACGTTGAGATCGAGCTGTCCCGCCTGCGCCGCCGTCATTACCGCGAGGTCGTTGCCCATGACCTGGAAGCAGACCATGTTGAGCATCTCAGCCATCACCGGGTTTACCTTGCCCGGCATTATGGAGGAGCCAGGCTGTACGGCAGGGAGCCTTATCTCCGCAAGGCCGGTAGCCGGCCCGGAGGCAAGGAGCCTCAAGTCATTGGCTATACGTATAAGCTCTATTGCCGCACACCTCAGCGTACCGGAGAAGTGGGCGAAGTCGGCCATGCTGTTGATGGCCTCGAAGGTGTCCGGGGCCTTCCTCAACCCCTTTATATCCGTAGCCTTCGACAGCGCCCTCAGTACGGTATCCCTGTACCGCGGATGGGTGTTTATCCCGGTGCCCGCGGCGGTTGCGCCGAGGCCGATTTTTTTAAGCCCTTCTCTCGCTCCGAGGATGCGCTCTATCGACCCCCTTACGGCAGAGGCGTAGGAGCCGAACTCCTGGCCGAGCCTCACCGGCACGGCGTCCTGGAGGTGCGTCCTGCCGGATTTAATGACCCTGTCAAACTCCATCGACTTGCGCCTGAGCGCCGATTCAAGGGCCTCCAACGCAATGACAAGGCCCCCGGAAGAGATCAATGCGGCTATCCTCAAGGCAGTGGGCATCGTGTCGTTGGTCGACTGGCTCATGTTGACGTGGTCGTTGGGGTGGACTATCGAGTAATCCCCGCGCCTGCCGCCGAGGATCTCATTCGCCCTGTTGGCGATGACCTCGTTGGCGTTCATATTGTGGGAGGTGCCGGCCCCGGCCTGGTATACGTCCACGATGAACTCGGAGTCAAACCTGCCGGAGACGGCCTCGATGGCGGCCTTTCTTATGGCAAGCCCCCTTTTCCTGTCGAGCAGGCCGAGACTCATGTTGGCCTCGGCTGAGGCGAGTTTTACGAGCGCCGTAGCCCTTATGAACGCCCTTTTCGGCCTTATGCCGCTTATGGGGAAGTTCTCCGAGGCCCTGAGAGTCTGTATTCCGTAGTACGCCTTGTAGGGCACCCGGCGTTTACCGAGAGAATCCTTCTCGACCCTGAAACCTTTTCGATCGTCCGCCATATGGGTTTTCTTACTTTTGCGGGGGTTGGCCTGTTATAATGTCCTTGTCAGGGCCGAGCGGGAGGCTTATGTCGATATGCCCCTTGAGGGTCTTCTTTTTTTTCCCGTCAACGAGTATCTGCACGTCTTTTACCTCTGGGAAGTTCAACGCCACGGTATCGACTATCGAGTATATCGTCTGGAGCTCCCCGGAAGACCCGCCGGGGTGGTTCTTGATTATCTCGGAGCTGAAGTCCAGGACGGCTGTCTTGTCCCCCACCTTTACGCTCAAAAGGCGCGTGCCTTCGGGGATGGCGCTGTCCGCAGGGTCTGAGATGGCCGCTTCCACGGCCTCCCGTATCTCCGCCTCCAGCGGGCCTTTCTTGATCTTTCTCCTGTACGCCTTGAGGTTCAACCCCTCCTCGTCGCTCAAGTAGAGGTCCACTTCTTTTTCAGGCGCGGCTATGGTCTTTTTGGCGGCTACCGGTGGAGGGCGCTTGAATATCCGTCCGCCGTAATATGTAAGGAGTATTATGCCGACGATGACCGTGACCGCGGCCACTATAAGGATAATGGCAAGGCCGCCGCCCCTGCTCCTCGAAGGCCTTTTCTTCGCCGGCGCGGAAACCGCGCCCTTTTTTTTGCCCGCGCTCTTTTTTTTAGCCATATTATTCCGCCAACCGGGCCAGCTCCGCCCCTTCCAGCCTCTCTCCGAAGAACCTTCTCCCGACCGTAACGAAGCGCTCAGGAGAGTCGGTGACGAAGAACCTGTGGACCGCGCGCGCCTCCGCGCCGTTATTCCGCATGGAGCTTTCCATCAACACGCGCTTGACCTCTTCGGCTGTAGATTCCGCTGAGTCGATGAGGGTGACGCCTGCGCCCATCACCTTTGCCAGGACCCCCTTGAGCAGAGGGTAGTGCGTGCACCCGAGCACGAGCGTATCTATGCCGTGGGCTTTAAGCCCTCCGAGGTATCTCTCTGCCACGCTCAAGGTGACGTCGTCGTCTGTCCAGCCCTCTTCAACAATGGGGACAAAAAGGGGGCATGCAACGGCAAAGGTCGCCACCTCCGGGTCGAGGGCCTTTATCGCGGAAGAGTATGCGTTGCTCCTGATGGTGCCTTCCGTGCCTATGACCCCGATCCTCCTGGTCCGCGTGGCCCGCAGAGCGGCCTTTGCCCCCGGCTCTATGACGCCTATGACCGGTATGGCAAGCTCTTTTTTAAGCCGGCCGAGCGCGTAGGCCGAGGCCGTGTTGCACGCGGCTACTAACATCTTTATCCCGTGCCTGAGAAGGAAATGGGCTATCTCAATGGAGTATCTCTCAACAGTCTCCCTTGATTTATTCCCGTATGGGACCCTGGCGGTATCTCCGAGATATATGGTATTCTCCTTCGGTAGAAGCCTTGTTATCTCTCTTAATACGGTAAGCCCTCCGATGCCGGAGTCGAAGATACCTATGGGGTTCTGGTTCATGGTGACGGTTTTAATCCTCTATTCTATAGAAATACGGCGGGTTTTTCAAGTTTAGGGAATACCGGCGTTATTGTCAATTGAAATCCCCTGTCAGCCATGCGGCAGGTAATACGCCCGCTGTGCTTGTCGATAAAGTATTGTATAATAGTATCGGACTTCTTGCAATGTTACGTCAAGCAAAGGACCCCGGTTATGGAAAACGTCGAGATAGCGCGGATATTCGCCGAGATAGCCGAGCTCCTTGAGATGAAGGACGAGGACCGCTTCCGCATACGCTCCTACAGGAACGCCGCCCTCGTGATAGAGGGGCACACCGAGAGCCTCAAAACCCTTTATGAAAAGGGGGGCGAGGACAACCTCAAGCACATACACGGCGTGGGCGAGAGCATAAGGTCCAAGATAGTCGAATTGCTTACAACCGGAAGGTGCGCGTACCACGACGAGTTTTTAAAGGAACTGCCCGCCGGGCTATTTGACATCCTGAAGATATCAGGAATAGGCCCGAAGAAGGCGGCCCAGCTCTACAAAGAGCTCGGGATTTCAACGGTGGATGAGCTTGAGAGGGCCGCCAAAGGGGAGAGGCTGAGGGAATTGGCGGGGTTCGGCGAGAAGACCGAGAAGAAAATATTGAAGGGCATAGCCGGGCTCAAGGCCGCATCCGGGAGGTTCAAGCTCTCGGTAGCGCTCCCGTATGCCGAGTCGTTCGTGGCCCATATCAAAAAGGCCGGGGGCGCGATAGACGTGGTGCCCGCCGGTAGCCTCAGGAGATGGAAGGAGACGGTCGGTGACCTCGACATACTCGTGACCTGCGCAAACGCCGGGCCTGTCATGGAGGCGTTCGTCTCGCATCCTGACGTGAAGGAGATAACGGCGAAGGGGCCGACCAAATCGACCGTTGTCCTGAAGGCGGGCCTCCAGGTCGATATCAGGGTGCTTGAGAAGGAGGCCTTTGGCGCGGCACTCCAGTACTTCACCGGCTCAAAGGCCCACAACGTGGCCCTGAGGGACAGGGCCAAGAAGATGGGCCTCAAGATAAGCGAGTACGGCGTCTTTGACGGGAAGGGGAGACGTGTGGCCGGAGAGAGCGAAGAGGACGTTTACAGGGCCGTGGGCCTGCCGTGGATATCGCCTGAGCTGAGGGAGAACATGGGCGAGATAGAGGCGGCATTGGAGGGCAGGCTACCGAAGGAGTTGTGCGTCAAGGACATAAGGGGCGACCTCCACCTGCATACCGACGAGAGCGACGGCGGCAACACCCTTGAGGAGATGGCCGAGGCCGCGATGGCCCTTGGATACGAGTACATAGCTGTGACAGACCATTCAAGGGCCGTGGGCGTGGCGCACGGTTTGGACGAGAAGCGGGCTATACGGCAGATGGAGGCGATAGACGGCTTCAACGCAAGGCTTGAGAAGAAGGGGATCAAGTTCAGGGCGCTCAAGGGGGCCGAGGTAGACATCAGGGCCGACGGCACGCTCGACCACCCGGACGCCGTGCTGGACAGGCTCGACTGCGTGGTCGGGGCCATACATTCGTCCTTCAATATGGAGCTTGCGGAGATGACCGCGAGGATAATAAAGGGGATAAGGTCCAACAGGCTACACATATTCGCCCACCCCACAGGGAGGCTCATAAACTCGCGGGAGCCTTACCAGATCGATATGGCAGGGGTGATGGACGAGGCCAAAAAATATGGAGTTGCCATGGAGCTCAATTCGCACCCGGACAGACTCGACTTGAACGACGTCCACTGCAGGCTCGCCAGGGAGAAGGGGGTGATGGTCGCCATATCGACAGACGCCCATTCAACCGGCCACCTCCGGAATATCAGCTACGGCATCCATACCGCCAGACGCGGCTGGCTTGAGAAAAAGGACGTATTGAACACGAAGACGCTCAAGGGGCTGATGAAGGCGCTCAAGAGGGGGTGAGGGAAGCCCATCAGATTTCGTGATGGGCTTCGCTACGCTCAACCCATCTACCGTGCTAAGGTGGGAGCAGTCTCCATTGCGGGTTCAGGTTTGCAACCTGAACCCTGAATTTCGATCTGGCAGCCACGAATCATTCGGGTTCAATCTGCAAGATTGAACCCGCTAGGCGGCGGGGGCTACGTCGGCTTTTTTGCTATTTACCGCAGGTAATGCTTCGTGGTATAATTTTGTGCGGAGGTAAAGAGCATGAGGCACGTAATTCTTGAACCTGCCGAGGAAGGCGGCTATACAGTCTATTGCCCGTCTTTGCCTGGGTGTATAAGCGAAGGCGAAACCCGCGAAGAAGCTCTCAGCAACATCAGGGAGGCGATTGCGCTTTACATCGAAAGCCTCGTTGAACACGGCGAACCTGTCCCGCCTGATATCGGCGTTGAGGTTGAGGCTGTCGCCGTATGAAGCTCCCGCAGGTCTCCGGCGAGACGTGCGTGAAGGCCCTCAAGCGCGCAGGGTTTCATATCGACCGGCAAAAAGGCAGTCATGTGGTCTTGCTCCGCGATAATCCGAAAGCGCGCGTCGTTGTCCCTGCTCACAAGATCATTAAAAAAGGCACTCTCCACCAGATCCTCATGGACTCAAATCTCAAGCTCGAAGACTTCCTGAATCTCCTTTAGCCGTGGATAAGTCTGAACCCTGAATGTCGATCTGGCGGCCACGAATCATTCGGGTTCAATCTGCAAGATTGAACCCGCCAGTAGTATTATATGTCCAGTGATTTGAGGGTAACAAAACATTAAAGTATTAGAAACTATTTCCGATAAGAGCACGGTAGCACGGTAGGATGGGTTGAGCGCGGCGAAGCCCATCACGAAATCATATGAAAAGGGGACATGGCGTCAAGCCGCCTTTATCTGCTTGACTTTTATCTTTTTCCCTTTCATCTCCCAAAGGTCATACTGCATCTGCTGGGTAAGCCAGCTTTCCGGGGTGGTGTTGAAGGCTATGGATAGCCTCACGGCCATCTCAGGGCTTATGCCTATATGCCCGTTTATCAGCTCTGAAAGGGTTTTGCGGCTTATTCCAAGGGCCTTTGCCGTCTCCGTTATGGTGAGGCCCAGAGGCTCTATGCAGAGCTTCTTTATGGTTTCGCCGGGGTGAGGGGGGTTGTGCATCATGGTTTTCATCTCCTTTCAATGATAGTCAAGATAATCAACGTCAAAGGCGTCCTGCCCTTCAAACCTGTATATAACCCTCCAGTTACCGCTAACCTCTACCGCCCAGAAGCCTTTTAAGCCCCCTGATAGTCTGTGGAGCCTCAGCCCCGGAAGGTTCATATCTTCAGGTTCACGGGCCGCGTCAAGGCGCGCAAGTATCAACCGCAGCCTGTCCGCGTGCTTCGCCTGTATCCCAGCCTTGCTTCCTGTAGAATAAAAGGCTTTCATTCCCTTATGGCGGAAGCTCTTTATCATTGGCAGATTGTAACCCTATCCGTTACGGAGCGCAAGAGGTTTCTTATCCCTTTTTCACCAGCATGGTAGCCCTACAACCCTGCAGGTTGGGCACAGCCCACGCTCCTTTATGCGGATTTTTTTCTGCTCCCTTCAGGGAGCAGTCTTGTAGGGTGGGCTGAGCCCACCCTTATTCATGCAGTTTTCCATTGCGGGTTCAGGTTTACAACCTGAACCCTGAATGTCGATCTGGCGGCCACGAATCATTCGGGTTCAATCTGCAAGATTGAACCCGCCAGGGTATAAGAGGTTTTCTGATAAAATCCCCATCCTCCCTCTACGCCCCGACCCTGGCAACCTTCCCGGCCGTTTCTATCGGCTCCACCTTGACCTTGACTATCCTGTTAGACTCGACGTCCACGACCGTGAACCTGCGGTTCTGGTAGGTCACGAACTCGCCGCCCCTGGGGATCCTCTGAAGCTTGGCGAGCATGAAGCCGGCCAGCGTATGGAACTCCTCCATATCCTCCTCCTTGATTACGATCCCCACGTCCTCAAGGTCCCTCAAGGAGGCCGATGCGTCTATGACGAGCGTGCCGTCCTTGAGCTTCTCCACGAGCCCGCCCTTGCCCACGTCGTACTCGTCCTCTATCTCCCCGACTATCTCTTCGAGTATGTCCTCGATGGTGACGAGGCCGTCCACCCCGCCGTGCTCATCCACGACTATGGCCATGTGGACCTTCCTCCTCTGCATCTCCCTCAGGAGCCTGCTTATCATGATGGAGTTGGGGACGAAGTACGGGGTCCTCATAAGGTCGGGCATCTCGGCCTTCACGCCCTTTTCCATGGCGTTGAAGACGTCCTTGTTGAAGAGTATCCCGGCCACGTTCTCGATGCTCTCGATGTAGACCGGATACCTTGAAAAGCCGGTCTCGGCGATTATCTTCATGGCCTCGCTGAAAGGAGTGTCGATGTCTATGGCCGTGATCTTGTGCTTAGGGACCATCACCTCCCTGACGGTGGTGTCGGCGAACTCGAAGACGCCGTGGAGGAGATCTACCTCGGCCTCTTCCAGCGCCCCGGCGGCCCGGCCCTCCTTGATCATGTATTTTATCTCTTCCTCGGAGAAAAAGACCTTCTTCTCCGTGCCCTTTACGCCGAGCAGACTTACGACCGCCCCGGTTGACGCGGTAAGGAGCCCCACCACCAGGGCCGAGACCTTTGAAAGGAGGGTTATCGGCCTCGCTGAAAAGCAGGCGATCCTCTCGGAGAACCTCAACGCGAGGGTCTTGGGCACAAGCTCGCCCAGCACGAGGGTGGCGTAGGAGATCACTATGACGACCACGCCGACCGCGAAAAATTCAGCCGATTCCTGTATGATGCCGACCGGTATGGAGAGGAAGACGGGCTTGAGGAATTCAGCGGCGGTGACGCCGCCGATGACGGAGGCGAGGGTGCCCACAACGGTTACGCCGACCTGGACGGTGGCGAGGAACCGGTCAGGCGCCTCCTTCATCCTGGAGACGGCCTGGGCTGACAGGTTGCCCTCCTTGGCGAGCTTTTCTATGACGCTTCTTTTTGCGGATATGATGGCTATTTCCGCGCCTGAGAAGAACCCGTTCAGAAGTATCAAGACCGTTATGATTACGGCCTCAATGATAAGTCCTTCTAATGACACTTAAACACCCGTGAGAGATATCCTTTGTGGTTTGAGCGGTATAAGGCGTTTTTGGCCGGTTTTTGCAAACATGTATACGGCATTTTTGTAATTATAGCATATAAGCGGCAATTAAGGCAAACCATCGCCTTAAGCGCGCCGCCCTTGCGAACGGCGCGCAAAAGGGGGCGCCGGTTATCTCTTGAAGCTCCCCGCAGTAATCCGCGAGGGAGCTTCGAGATGTAAGGAAGTCTATTTCTATTCGCTCGCTTGATCCCGCAGCAGGCTGCGGGCGGGGCGCTATCCGTGCATCTTCACCTTGAAGGCCCCAAGGCCGGGGAATACGGCCATGGACCCGAGATCCTCCTCTATCCTCAGTAGCTGGTTGTACTTCGCGGTCCTGTCGGTCCTGGACGCGGAGCCGGTCTTTATCTGGCCCGCGTTGGTGGCAACGCTTATGTCCGCTATCGTCGAGTCCTCGGTCTCTCCGCTCCTGTGGGATATGACGGCCGTGTACCCGGCCCTCTGCGCCGTCTCCACGGCCTCAAGGGTCTCGGTGAGCGTGCCTATCTGGTTCACCTTGACGAGTATGGAGTTGCCGACGCACTCGTCTAACCCGCGCCTGAGCCTTGCCGTGTTCGTCACGAAGATGTCGTCGCCGACGAGCTGGACCTTGGACCCGACCCGCTTTGTCAGGAGCCCCCAGCCGCTCCAGTCCTCCTCGGAAAGCCCGTCCTCCACCGAGATGATCGGGTAGTCCTTGACAAGTCCCTCGATGAACTCGACCATCTCGTCGCTTGAGAGCTCCGCGCCTTCGAGGTAGTAGTCGCCCTCCCTGTAGAGCTCGCTTGCGGCGCAGTCCAGCGCAAGCATGACGTCCTTGCCTGCCTTGTAGCCCGCGCTCCCTATGGCCTGGATTATCACCTCGACGGCCTCCCTGTTGGCCTTCAACTGCGGCGCGAACCCGCCCTCGTCCCCGACCGCGGTCAGAAGGGATTTTTTCTTGAGTATGGCCTTCAATGCGTGGAATATCTCGACCCCGGCCCTGAGCGATTCGCTGAAGCTGGGAAAGCCCGCCGGCACCACCATGAACTCCTGTATGTCGAGTGCGTTGTCCGCGTGCGCCCCGCCGTTTATGATGTTCATCATCGGGACCGGCAGCGCCCTGGCGTTCGCGCCGCCTATGTACCTGTAGAGCGGGAGCATGGAGGCCTCCGCCGCGGCCTTTGCCGTAGCCAGCGACACGCCGAGGACGGCGTTCGCGCCGAGCCTCCTTTTGTTGTCCGTGCCGTCGAGCTTTATGAGGGCGCCGTCTATGAGCGCCTGGTCGGTCGCGTCGAGCCCCTTGAGCTCCCTGGCGATCCTGTCGTTCACGTTCTTAACGGCCTTCAGGACGCCCTTTCCGTTGAACCTGTTTTTGTCTCTGTCGCGGAGCTCCACGGCCTCGAACTTGCCGGTGGATGCCCCTGAAGGCACCGCGGCGCGGCCCATGAAGCCGCCGTCAAGCGTTACGTCCACCTCAACGGTCGGGTTCCCCCTTGAGTCGAGAATCTCTCTTGCCGACACGTCAACGATTGTGGTCATGTCCCCTCCTGATATGTTTTGCCGATAATGGCGTATTATTGCGCGGTATTACGCGGTATTATTGATGACGCATGGAGACCTAAGGAAGCTCTGATTAATTATGTTTTTTGTCATTCTGAGGAAGCGTAGCGACCGAAGAATCTCGTAACTTATTGATTTTATAGACGTTGAGATTCTTCGCTTTGCTCAGAATGACATGCTATTGCGAATTAATCAGAGGTTCCCTAATTATACGTCCCATTGGAAAAAAAGCAAGGCAAAAGGGCCAAAGGCGCGCAGGCCGCCGCCGTCAGCGCCGAAAAATCATCTTGAACCGCCTGTAGTTTACGGCTAATATAGGATGGTAGCCAGCCTTCATGGGGTGCGCTTTCAGGAGGCGTATCCCGGCATCTTCGGTCAGCCCCTATTCTACACCAGCCTCTTATATGACAACTACCTTCATCCTAAGCTTTTTCGGCGGGGTAATGCTTCTGCTCTACGGCATGAGGCTTGCCGGAGAGGGCCTGCAAAAATCCGCCGGCGCAAGGCTGAGGTCCATGCTGCTCACCGCCACCAGCAACCGCTTCAAGGGCGTTGGCATCGGCGCTGTCATCACCTCGCTCCTGCAGAGCTCGAGCACCACGACGGTGCTGCTCGTGGGTTTTGTCGGGGCCGGGCTCCTGGGCCTCAGGGACACCATGGGGGTCATCCTCGGCGCGGACATCGGCACCACGCTTACGGTCCAGCTCATAGCCTTCAACGTCTACGACTACGCTATCGGGCTGATAGGCGTCGGCATATTCATAATGATCGTCAGCGGCAGGGGGACCGCCAGGGCGATAGGCCAGGTGGTCCTCGGCTTCGGCTTCATATTCTACGCCACCAGGACGCTCATATTCACGTTCAACCCGCTCACGCAGAACCCGTTGCTCAAGGACGCCATCCTGAGCTTCAGCTCCGACCCGTTCGCGGGCATTATAGTCTCGGCCTTTCTCACGGCGCTCCTTCAGAGCAGCGCGGCCACCCTGGGGCTCGCCATATCGGCGGCCCACTCGGGGCTACTCACCCTGGATGCCGCCATGCCGATAGTGCTCGGGGCCAACATCGGCACCTGCGTGCCAGCGGTGCTCGCCTCGTTCGGGGCTACGGTCGACGCCAGGAGGGTCGCCCTTGCCCATATCCTCTTCAAGGTGGCCGGGGTGGTGGTGGTGCTCCCGTTCCTCGGCCTTTTCACGCATCTCGTCGGGGCCTCGGCAGGGGAGCTACCGAGGCGGGTGGCCAACGCCCATACGTTCTTCAACATCGCCATAGCCGTGCTCTGCCTGCCGTTCACCGTGCCATTCACCAACCTCATCAAGCTCATCATGCCGGAGCGGGAGGGCGCGGAACGGTTCGGGCCCATGTACCTCGACCCCATAGTGCTCGCCACCCCCTCGCTCGCCCTCGTGCAGGCCGCGAGGGAGGCGCTGCGCTCCGCCGATATCGCCGAGGATATGATCAAGAAGTCGATAACGGTCTTCCAGAAAAACGACATGGCGCTCCTTGAGAAGGTGGAGGAGATGGACGACGACATAGACCTCCTTGACAGGGAGGTAAAGCTCTATCTGACGAAGCTCTCCAGGGAGGGCCTCACCGAGGAGCAGGCCAGGAGGGAGATGGAGATAATACTATTTTCAAGCTACATGGAGTCCATAGGGGACGTGATAGACAAGAACCTGATGGAGCTTGCCCGGAAGAAGATAAGGGGAGGGCTCTCGTTCTCCGTCGAGGGGATGAAGGAGATAGAGCAGATACACCAGAAGATAATAGAGAACTTCGAGCTCGGGGTGGCCGCCTTTGCCGGGAGCGACGCTGACCTGGCCAGGAAGCTCATTGGCCGCAAGGGCAAGCTCTCGGAGCTGGAGATGGAGTACCGCCAGGCCCACCTGAACCGTCTGCGCAAGGGGCTCAGGGAGTCGATAGACACGAGCTCCATACACCTGGACCTGCTGACCAACCTCAAGAGGATAAACTCATATGTCACGAACGTTGCTTACCAGATAGTGGAGAAGCGCAAGGAGTGATAAGCCCGCACCGCGCCTTGCGCGCGGGCGGTTATGGGGTATAATGATTAAGGACGATGCGCCATGCAGAGATACGACGTTCTGGTCATAGGATCGGGGCCCGGAGGGCAGAAGGCCGCCATCCAGGCCGCAAAGCTCGGGAAAAAGGTCGCCATCATAGAGCGAAGCCCTTTTGTCGGAGGCGCCGGGATACACACCGGGACCCTGCCGAGCAAGACCCTGCGTGAGACGGCGCTCTTTTTCTCCGGCTTCAAGCAGAGGGCGGTCTTCGGCTCGATGCTGACCCTCGGCAGGGACGTCGCCCTGGGCGAGCTGATGCACAGGAAGACCGAGGTTATGCGCAAGCAGATGGAGACCGTGCTGGAGCAGTTCACCCGCAACGACGTGGAGATGATCTACGGGGAGGCCTCGTTCGTCGATGAGCACACGCTCCAGGTGAATAAAGGCGGCGGCGAGGGCTCGCGGGCAGGCGCCGGGGTGATCGTCATAGCCGCGGGCACCAGCCCGGCGAGGCCGCCGGACGTGCCGTTCGACTCGGAGCACATCCACGACAGCGACACCATACTGAAGCTCGACCGCATACCGAACAGCATGACCGTCATAGGCGGCGGCGTGATAGGGTGCGAGTACGCGTGCATATTCGCCGCCCTCGGCGTGAAGATAAACCTCGTGGAGAGAAAGCCCGGGCTACTCTCTTTCGCCGACGAGGAGATGGTGACGAGCCTCATGTACTGGATGAGGCACAGCGGGGTTACCCTACGGCTCGGCGAGGAGGTTGTTGGGATAAGGACGGAGGGGCCCGGCAGGGTAGTGACCGGCCTGAAGAGCGGCAAGAAGATAGTATCTGAGAAGCTCCTCTATACGATGGGCAGGGTGGGCAACACCGGGGCCCTCAACCTCGAGGCCATAGGCATGGAGCCCGGCGAGCGCGGCCTCCTGAAGGTGAACGGGGGCTTTCAGACCGCGATACCGCATATATACGCCATCGGGGACGTCATAGGGTTCCCGTCGCTCGCGTCCACCTCAATGGAGCAGGGCAGGCGCGCCGTCTGCAACGCCTTCCAGAAGGAGGGTGTGACCTGCGAGGTAACGGGGCATCTGCCCTTCGGCATATACACCATACCGGAAATATCGATGGTCGGGGAGACCGAAGAGGGCCTCACGCAAAAGGCCATCCCATACGAGGTCGGCTGCGCGTACTTCCAGGACGTGGCGAGGGGGCAGATAATAGGCGAGGCGCACGGCATGGTCAAGCTCATATTCCACAGGGAGACCAGAAGGCTCCTGGGCGTGCACATAGTCGGGGAGAAGGCCTCCGAGCTGATACACATAGGCCAGGCGGTGCTCAACTACGGCGGGCCGGTGGATTACTTCAAGGACGCGGTCTTCAACTACCCGACCCTTACCGACGCATACAAGGAGGCGGCGCTGAACGGGATCAACAAACTGTAGCCTCCGCGCGCCGCGGCATATGGCCGTGCGCGGCCGGCTGAGGCGAAAAGCCCAAAGGGGGTGGACCTATGAAGGTGAACGTTATCTTCCACAGCCTCTACGGCCACGTATTCAGGATGGCTGAGGCGGTGGCCGAAGGCGCCAGGGGGGTGGAAGGCGCGCAGGTGAAGTTATTGCAGGTGAGGGAGACGCTCCCGGACGATGTCATCGCAAAGATGAACGCGACCGAGGCGCGCAAGCAGTTCGCGCACGTGCCGGTCGCCACTCTCGATGACCTGAGCGAGGCCGATGCGCTGATATTCGGCACCCCTACGCGTTTCGGGAACATGTCCGCCGAGATGAGGGCCTTTCTCGATTCAACCGGCGCCCTCTGGGCCAAGGGCGCCCTCATAGGAAAGGCCGGGAGCGTCTTTGTCTCCACCGCCACTCAGCACGGCGGGCAGGAGTCCACGATATTGAGCTTCCATACCACGCTCCTGCACCACGGCATGGTGATAGTGGGTATGCCTTACTCGGAGGCGCGCCAGATGACCATAAGCGAGATATCGGGCGGCAGCCCCTACGGCGCCACCACCATAGCCGGCCCGGCCGGAGATAGACAGCCGAGCGCGAACGAGCTTGCAATGGCCGGGTTCCAGGGCGCTCACGTGGCCGCGATAGCCAAAAAACTCTCCTCTAAATGACAGGGCTCGCGCCGGGGATTTGACATTCCCCGATTATCTGCAATACTTGTCTATGCGGCAATGGACCGGGGCTTAAGACCCAGGGGGTTTCGGCACGCTGTAAAGTAAACCCACCATTGGACCGTTTGCAGAAGACCCCTTTGAAAAATCCCCCTCAGTCCCCCTTTTTCAAAGGGGGAGGATAAGGAATCCTTAGACCCCGAAGGATCCGATTAAAAAAACCTGAATAAGGAGGTGGGGCCATGTGCCAGACATGCGGATGCGATCCATGTAGCAAGTGCGGCGCTCCAATAAAGAACGGCGTATGCTCAGGGTGCAGCAAGAAGTCTTCCGAATGCACGTGCAAAAGGAAGTGATCCGTCCGTAGCAATAGGCGGAGAAAGGAATTGTGTGAAAATGGCCATGAAAGCCGTTGTCGCGGATGAGAAACTCGTCCACATCAAGGCCGGGGGGGTCAGGCTTGAGGGCGCGCTCGCCGTACCCGCAGGAGCCCGCGGCATTGCGCTCTTCGCGCATGGAAGCGGGAGCTCACGCAAGAGCCCGAGGAACAACTTCGTCGCGCAGGTGCTCCAGAAGGCGGGGCTCGCCACACTCCTGATGGACCTCCTCACGCGCGAGGAGGACCTCGACTACGAAAGACGCTTCGACATAGACCTGCTCGCCGACCGGCTCAGGGACGCTACCGTCTGGGTCGAAAAGGAGGGGGAGACATCGGGCCTCAAGATAGGCTACTTCGGCGCGAGTACCGGGGCCGCGGCCGCGATAAAAGCGGCGGTGGAGGAAGGCGCGTCGATAGGCGCGATAGTGTCGCGCGGCGGCAGGCCCGACCTCGCCCAGGACTCGCTTGCGGCGCTCAAGGCCCCGATACTCCTTATAGTAGGAGGCAGGGACGATATCGTGGTGGAGCTGAACCGCAAGGCGTACTCGATGATCGGGTGCGAAAAGGAGCTTGTGATAGTGCCGGGGGCCACGCATCTCTTCGAGGAGCCTGGCACGCTTGAGGAGGCCGCAAACCACGCCGCGCTCTGGTTCAAGGAGCACATCGGCCGGTAAAAGGGCCGGTATGGTTCCGCCGTCTCGACCGCAATGAAAATCTCTGGTTGAAGCTCCCCGCGGCTTACCGCGGGGAGCTTGAAGGGGCGTGGATATCGCGTTATAACGCTGGTTCATGTATGCCCCGTGGTTGCCCTCACAGGGGGCATTTTCCAGACGGGATAAAAGCGGGACAACCCCTCCGGCAAGGCCCTGCGCCCTCTACCCAAGGTGCTTCAGGATGACCGTCGAGAGCGGCGGCAACGTCAGCAACACCGAATGGTCGCGCTTGTGGAACGGCACGTTTTCGGAGGCTACCCCGCCGAGGTTGCCGAGCCCGCCCCCGCCGTACTCCAATGCGTCGCTGTTGAGGACCTCCTTCCAGTACCCGCCGGCGCTCACCCCCATCCTGTAGTTATACCGCGCCACCGGCGTGAGGTTGCAGACGACGAGCGCCATATCACGGGCGTCCCCGCCCTTCCTTACGTAGCCTATGATGCTGTCCTCCCAGTTGTGGAAGTCTATCCATTCAAACCCCCTCTCGTCGAAGTCGAGCTCGTGGAGCGCGGGCTCGGACCTGTAGAGCATGTTGAGGTCCTTAACCCACCGCAGGACTCCGTTGTGGAGCGGGTATTGAAGGACGTGCCACTCGAGGCTCTCCTCGTGCATCCACTCCTTGACCTGCCCGAACTCGTTGCCCATGAAAAGGAGCTTCTTGCCGGGGTGGGTGTACATGTACCCGTAGAGGGTCCTCAGGCCCGAGAACCTCTGGAACTCGTCCCCCGGCATCTTGCCGATCATGGAGCCCTTGCCGTGGACCACCTCGTCGTGGGAGAGGGGCAGGATGAAGTTCTCGGTAAACGCGTACCATATGCTGAAGGTAAGCTGGTTGTGGTTGTACTTCCTGTATATCGGGTCCGTCGAGAAGTATCTGAGCGTGTCGTGCATCCATCCCATGTTCCACTTCATGCCGAAGCCGAGGCCGCCCAGGTAGGTCGGCTTTGATACCATCGGCCACGCGGTGGATTCCTCGGCCGAGGTCTGCACGTCCGGGAACTCCTGGTACACGGCCTCATTGAGCCTCTTTATGAAGTGTATGGCGTCGATATTCTCCCTCCCGCCGTATTCGTTGGGTATCCATTCGCCCTCCTTGCGCGAGTAATCGAGGTAGAGCATGGAGGCGACGGCGTCGACCCTCAACCCGTCCACATGGTATTTATCGAGCCAGAAAAGCGCGCTGCTGATGAGGAAGCTCCGCACCTCGTTCCTGCCGTAGTTGAAGATATAGCTGTTCCAGTCGGGGTGGAACCCCTTCCTCATGTCCGAGTGC
>JACRNN010000279.1 GCA_016234955.1 Deltaproteobacteria bacterium
CACTGGACGTCTCATGCCGGGCAGGCGCTGGAGCGACGGCCTGCATCAGGCGGTCGAGGCCAAGGAGAAGGTAAAGATCGAGAACGAGAACCAGACCCTTGCGACGATAACGTTCCAGAACTATTTCAGGATGTATGAGAAGCTCTCCGGCATGACCGGGACCGCCGATACCGAGGCCGCGGAGTTTAACGACATATACAAGCTGAACGTCATGGTCATCCCCACCAATAAGCCGATGATAAGGCTTGACAACACGGACCTTGTCTACAAGACCAAAAAGGAGAAGTTCAGGGCGGTCATAAAGGAGATAGAGGAGTGGCACGGCAAGGGTCGTCCCGCCCTTGTGGGCACCATCTCGATAAACGACTCGGAGAAGCTCTCGGACCTTCTCTCAAAGCACGGGGTGCGGCACCATGTATTGAACGCAAAGCAGCATGACCGGGAGGCCGAGATAGTCGCGCAGGCCGGCCGTCTCGGCGCCGTGACCATCTCGACCAACATGGCCGGCAGGGGCACGGACATACTGCTCGGCGGAAACCCGGAGTTTCTCGCCGCGGCCACGGCCGGCAAGGACGACTCGTCGGATGCCTACAAAGAGGCGCTTCGCGTTTCGAGGGAGACGTGCGAGAAGGAGAAGGAGAGGGTGCTTCTGCTCGGGGGCCTGCATATCATAGGCACCGAGAGGCATGAATCGAGGCGTATTGACAACCAGCTGAGGGGCCGCGCAGGGAGGCAGGGAGACCCCGGAGGATCGAGATTCTACCTGTCGCTTGAAGACGACCTCATGAGGATATTCGGCAGCGACAGGATTGCCTCGATAATGAACAGGATAGGCATGGAGGACGATGTCCCGATAGAGCACGGCCTTGTCTCAAGGGCGATAGAGAACGCGCAGAAAAAGGTCGAGGCGCACAACTACGATATAAGGAAGCACCTCCTCGAGTATGACGACGTGATGAACCAGCAGAGGGAGGTCGTATACGGCTACAGGCGGCAGATACTTGGGAACGCGGGACTCCGCGACATGGTAAAGGAGTTCTCTCTTGACGTCGCCAACGACGCGGTGGCCGTCCACATCGACGAGAAGGCCGGACCGGAGGAATGGAACATGAAGGCATTGAGCGACGCGGTGACAAGGCAATTCGGCATCAGGCTTTCCGATGCCGATGCGGCTAATGTAACGAGCAGGCAAGCCCTTGCCGATCTGATTTCCGAGAAGGCATGGCCGGCCTATGAGGAAAAGGTCTCTCTTGTGGGGGATGAGTCCTTTTCGCAGTTCGAGAAGGTGATTATGCTCCATACGCTCGATACCCTCTGGAAGGACCATCTGCTTTCAATGGACCACCTGAAGGGCGGCATAGGGCTCAGGGGCTACGGCCAGAAGAACCCGCTCCAGGAGTACAAGAAAGAGGGTTATGATCTGTTTGTTGAGATGATAGCGCGGTTCAAGGCAGAGGTGGCCGAGAGGCTCTTTAACGTCCAGATAAAGACTGAAGAGCCGCCGGAAGAGGTATTACCCCCCAAAAGGGAGCAGAAGCTCACCTACGGCAGGGGTGAGGCCGCGCTTGATGCCGGGGAAGGCGAGAAAGAGGCGCCTGTCACGAGGCTCGGGGATAAGATCGGCAGGAACGACCCGTGCCCTTGCGGCAGCGGAATGAAATACAAGAAGTGCTGCGGGGCCGCGAAGTGACGGGTTTATTGATAAAGAGTTTATATGTTTAAGGTTGAAACCATTCCGGACAATCTCCGTGTGCGCGGCTTCAGGGCCGTTGGCGTCGCCTCCGGGATAAAGAAGGGGGCAAATCTCGGCAAGAAAGACCTTGCCCTCATAGTAAGCGATATCCCCGCACGCGCCGCCGGGGTATTTACGAGGAATAAGGTCAAGGCCGCGCCGGTCCAGATCGACATCGAGAGGATAATGAAGGGCGTCTCGCGCGGGGTGATAGTAAACAGCGGCAACGCTAACGCATGCACTGGCAGACGCGGGTATAACGACGCGCTCCGTATGACCGCGCTTGCCGAGAAGTCTCTGGGGTTTAAGCGCGGGGAACTGCTCGTCTCCTCGACCGGCGTCATCGGCGTGCCAATGCCGATGGATAAGATGAGAGCCCGGGTGCCTGAACTTGCGTCCGGCTTGAGTTATAAGGGCCTTCCGGACGCGGCGCTTGCGATGATGACGACCGATGCCTTCCCCAAGACGGCGATTCAAAAGGCGCGGATAGGCGGGGTTACGGTGACGATAGTTGGTATAGCCAAGGGCGCGGGCATGATATGCCCGGACATGGCCACCATGCTCGCCTACTTCATGACGGACGCCAATATAAAGGGCAGGGCGTTAAAGGCCGCCTTAAAAGGGGCGGCGGATAGCTCCTTTAACTCCATCATCGTGGACAACGACATGTCCACTAACGACACCGCCCTTATATTCGCCAACGGGCTCTCAGGCGGCGGCGTGATAAGGGAGGGGTCGCCGGACTTCAATGCCTTCTCAAGGCTTCTCAATAAGGTCTCTTTGAAGCTCGCGCATATGATAGTAAAAGACGGAGAGGGGGCCACGCGCTTTATCGAGATAGATGTGAGAGGCGCAGGGGACCGGCAACAGGCGCGGACAGCCGCAAGGACGGTGGCTTCGTCATTCCTAGTGAAGACGGCGTTCTTCGGAGGAGACCCAAACTGGGGTAGGATAATGGCGGCGCTGGGCTACTCCGGCGTTAAGATGAAAGAGGCGAAGGTCTCGATATCATTTAACGGCGTTGAGGTCGTTAAGGCCGGGGTTGACACGGGTAAGGAAAAGGCCGCGGCCAGGGGCATAAAGACAAGGGATGTAGCGGTCAAGATCGATCTTGGGGCGGGTACCGGCTCATCAAGGGTCTGGACGACCGATCTTTCATACGATTACGTCAGGATAAATTCGGCTTACAGGACTTAGCGGGCTTTTTTGTGGCCTATGCCTTAAAGGAGGGCTTATGGAGCTACGTTTCAAGGAGGCGGACAGGTGGCTGAGGCAGGCGGAGAACGACCTTAAGGCATCCGAGTGGAACCAGCAGGGCGGTTTTTACTCCTCCGCGTGCTTTTTAGCCCAGCAGTCCGCGGCCAAGGCCCTCCGGTCGTTCCTCTTCCTGGAGAGCGAAGACGCCAGGGAGGCAAGATCCGTAGCGGACCTTCTGGACAGGGCCATGACATACGAGGAGGAGTTCAGGAAGTTCGTCGGGTCGTCCACGAGCCTCGATATCTACTACAAGACCGCGCGGTTCCCGGACGCGCTGCCCGGCGGAATACCCGCGGAGGTAATATCGAACAAAGACTCCCGCGATGCGATAAAGCAGGCTTCCGACATACTCTCGGTGGTCGAGAAGAAGAGGAAGGACTACCTGCCGGACACGCTTTAACGGATAACAGATAACCAGTCTTAATGAGAAGCCGCAACACGGTCAAAGAGGAAAGATATTGAGCGACAGGATATCCATTATTCTGCCCTTTGTCTTCGGCGCGGTCGTCGGCAGCTTCCTTAACGTCTGCATCCACCGCATACCAATAGGCCTCTCCATAGTCACCCCGGCTTCCCGCTGTCCAAGGTGCGCAAGACCCATCCCTTTTTACTACAACGTGCCGGTTATAAGCTACATCGTGCTCCTCGGCAGATGCGCATACTGCAGGGCGCCGCTCTCTTTGCAATACCCAGTAGTAGAGGCGCTTACCGGCGCGGCTGCGCTCTTTATCTTTCAACGGCACGGCGCAACTCCGGAACTCTTTGTATGGTTCGCGTTTATCTCGGCGCTCATAGTCATAACGTTCATAGACCTTGAGCACCAGATAATCCCCGATGTGCTATCTCTGCCCGGAATCGTCATAGGCCTTGCGGCGTCGTTCTTCCTGCCCTTTCCCGGCGTCCTGAACTCCGTCATAGGGATATGCCTCGGCGGAGGCCTCCTTTTGGCCGTCGCCTACGGCTATTATTACGCGACCGGGAGGACCGGCATGGGGGGCGGGGACGTGAAGCTCCTAACGATGATAGGAGCGTTCCTCGGCTGGAAAGGGGTGCTTGTTACG
>JACRNN010000282.1 GCA_016234955.1 Deltaproteobacteria bacterium
ATCGAGCGAGAGCCTGTAGGGGTTTTCTCTTACCTTGTCTATGGCATCGTCGCCGTAAGTTTTATAGATCCTGAAGGCGCGGGCGGAGCCTATGCCGTGGGACTGCAGAAATACCATGATCTCCCTTACGGCCTTCTGCTCAGCCCATGCGCCTGTAATGCGCTCCATGCGGTGCCTGCCTATGCCGGGGAGTTTAAGGAGCCGCTCAGGGTCATTTTCAATGACGTTAAAGACCTCTTCGCCGAAGGCGCTAACAAGGACTTTGGCGAAATGAGGTCCAACCCCCTTGACCATGCCTGAGCCAAGATACTTCTCTATGCCCTCGACTGTGCCGGGGGGGACGATCTTGAGGAATGTGGTCTTGAACTGGAGTCCATAGGTCCTGTCGTTGTTCCAGACCCCTTCGCATTCCAGGTATTCCCCGGGAGACACGTTGGCCGCGGAGCCGACAACCGATACGGGTTCCTTCTGGCCGGCCACATTTATCCTGAGCACGCAAAAGCCGGTCTCCGGGCTATGGTAGGCAACCCGCTCCACCGTGCCTGCAAGGCGCTCAAGAGGAGCGCCGGTTTTATCCGTCATTGATGAGCGCATATTAGTCTGATAGTATCATATTCATGAGTGGAGTAAAATTTTTCAATCCGCCTTTTGTCTGTCATTGAAGAGCGTATATAGGTATATACGAGTTAATACCACATCCAATCCACCCTTTTACAACTAACGCCGCTGAAATTCGAAAAATGGAATCCCCGCCAAGTTATAAGCGGACGGATACTTGACGGGCTGTTATGGATATCGCAATATCCGTTAATGAAGATACGCAGCGTCCTGGAATCCCTTTATAGGCAGGGAGCTTATACAGTGCCTCAGAAGGGCGCACCGTAAGCGAAGGAACAAAGGCATCGGCGAAAAGGAACGCAAGACCAGGATACCCAACCGCGTTCCCATAGACCAGAGGCCTCAATCCGTCGAGAACCGTACACGGTTCGGCCACCGGGAAGGCGACAGCCTGGTATCCATAAAGAGCCTTGCCGCCCTGAGTTCCCTGGTGGAGCGCAAGAGCAGGTATCTTATGCTCACCAAGCTCGACGCCAAGACAGCCGAAGCCACATACAGGGCCTTCCTAAAAAGGCCAGAAGGACGCTGACCCTGGATAACGGAACAGAGAACGCAAAGCACGAGGCGATTACAGCAGCCATAGGCACGAAGTGTTACTTTGCCCGTCCTTATGCCTCATGGCAGCGCGGCACCAACGAGCATGTAAACGGCCTCATCAGGCAGGTGGTACTTGCCCAAGGGCACAGACTTCAGTAAGATAAGCGACGAGCAGATCGCCAGAATCGAGTTCATAATCAACAACAGACCCAGAAAATGCTTGGGCTTCAGAAAACCGATCGAAGTAGCTGCTCCCTTCGTTGTACTTCGAGGTTGAACATGCATAGCGAGCGCATTCCCCGCGGCTTGCCGCGGGGTCAAGCGAGCGAATAGAAATATATACTCCCTTATATGTTGAAGATTCCCCGCAGCTTGCTGCGGGGAGCTTCAACGTGGGTTCACAGCAATTCCCCTATATTCCTTTATTGCCAGATATCGACGTCTTTGCTATAATTTCGTCACTCATTCGAGGCTTATGGGTTGATCGGTATTTCATGGAAGTTTTTATAAAGTATGTTTAAAAAGCTTGAGCAAGTCGTAGGAGCGAGGTGTGCCTTTATGGATAATAACCAGATCGAAAGGATCAAGGAAAACCTTGCGGGGGTATTGGAGAGAAACGGCGTGAAAAAGGCCGCCATCTTCGGCTCGGTTGCGAGGGGCGAGGCCACGGAGGAAAGCGATATCGACCTTCTTGTTGAATTCGAAGGAAAAAAAAGCCTGCTTGATCTCTCTGGCCTCAAATTGGAGCTTGAGGACATTCTGGGCAGGAAGGTGGATGTCCTTACCTACAACTCGCTTCACCCCCTGCTCAGGGATAGGATATTGAAGGAACAGGTATTGATCCTGTGAAGAAGGACCCCGCTATATTCATAGACCATATCCTTGAGTGCATCGGGCTTATCGAAGATTATCTCAAAGGCAAGGATGAGAGCGATTTTATTTCTTCCGTTCAACTCCAGGATGCCGCAATCCGCAGAATCGAGATTATTGGTGAGGCGGTCAAGAATATTCCCGAAGAGACAAAAACAAGGTATCCCGATGTCCCCTGGAAAAAGATAGCCGGCATGAGGGACATTCTCATCCATGAATATTTTGGAATAGACCTGAAGTTGACCTGGGAGGTGCTCATAAAAGATATCCCTTACCTGAAAAAGGAGATGACAAGGATACGGAAAGAATTGAAGTGAAATCTCGACGTGGTCAGGCAGCTGACAGGCGGTCTTGTTGCAGAAAAAGGAGCCCGGGTAGCGAAATACAAAAGTAAAGAAACATAGTGGAGGATTTACCGTTGGCCTAAGCGAGAAGGAAATTTTGTCATATGTCGAATACCAAGAGAAAGAAGATAAAGGGCAACTGAAACTCGATCTGGGGTAACTTATTCAGAAACCGCTAACTTCAGCCCGCGGTAATTCACTTATATTTTCGCTGGTCTGAGAAATTTCTAACATACCGCTTGATAAATGCCCTGATTTTTGTTATCATTTAGTTATATTATCGGATGTGTTCCCCGAGGGCGGGTAATATCTGCCGACCCATTCAAAACAGGTCTTGACATCATGGTCCTGCTTGAAGATATCCTCCAGGGGCTTGATGCCGGAGTGCTTCTTATAGATTCCGAGCACCGCACCCAGTGGATGAATAAAAAGGCGCTGGAGTGGTTTAGCGCGAGCAAGCTCGGCGAAAGGAGGATGTGCTACAGGACAATGGGCCTTGGCAATGGTTTCTGCACCATCTGCCCGACCGGAAGGACGATAGATTTCGGCACGGCCACTCATTATGAAATGAACTTTCCGGTCAAAGGGGCGGTGAAGAATTTCGAGCTGATGGCCATCCCGATATATGATAAGGACAACAGGCCTTCCAGCGTGCTCGAGATTATAATGGATATCACCGAGAGGGGCGTCATCAGGATAAAGGAGAACGACCTCATGGGTCAGATAGAGAAGATGGCCGCGATTGGCCAGCTCGCGGCAGGCGTTGCCCATGAGCTGAATACGCCGCTCGGCACCATATCCATAATATCCGGAGAACTCGACAGCGCGATACAGGGCGTCATCGGGAAAGACGCCCCCAAGGAGATACTGCAGGAATACCTTACCGATATGAAGATCGAGGTCGCAAGATGCAAGTCCATCATAAATGACCTGCTGGACTTTTCAAAAAGGGGTGTTTCGTATTTTACGGAGACCGATATCAATGCCCTTGTCACGAAGACGGCCGGGTTCGTCAACAAGGGCGGCATGAAGCGCATTCCGGCGATATTGCTGTCGCTCGATCCGGCTCTCCCCGTAATTATGACGGACCATGACAGGTTCAGGCAGGTGCTCTTCAACATCATCAAGAACGCCGTCGAGGCCGTTGAAGAGAAAGAAGACGGGACCGTCGGGATATCGACCAGGGTGGAATCATGTTTTGTGTGCGTATCGGTCAAGGATAACGGCCCGGGGATTCCGGAGGCCGACCTGAAAAGGGTATTCGATCCTTTCTTCACCACAAAAGAGGTCGGGAAAGGCACGGGTCTTGGGCTTTCCGTAAGCTACGGGATAATGAGGGACATCAAGGGCGTGATCAGGCTTGATACTGTAATAGGAAAGGGCACCACGGTGACACTGCAACTGCCGGTCGGCAACTGCGAGGCAGGCGGGCAGATGGGGTTCAACAGACCTGAATCCGGCGGAGAGGTTATTCTTTAATCCCCCGGCCCCGACCCATGCCAACCCACACTTCGTGTTGGCGCCCCACCCCTTTGGAAAAGGGGGACATTTTTTTGATAGGCGGAGGCGATGCTGAAGCTGATTGTTTTAGACGACGACCACGTCTTCAGGAAGAATATCTGCAAGGCGCTGGTAAACAGGGGTTACGAGGTATTCCCCGCCGAGGCCGGCGAAGAGGCGTTAAGGCTCGTCTCCGAGAGGCGCTTCGATGCCGCCCTTATCGATATGAAGATGCCGGGGATGGACGGCCTTCAGGTGATAAAGGAAATGAAAGATATCCAGCCGTCAATAATGGGCATCATACTGACGGGTCACGGCTCTTTTTCCGATGCCGTAAAGACGATAAAGCTCGGCGGCTACCATTACCTCACAAAACCATGCGAAATGGAGGAGGTCGAAGAGGTACTGAAGAAGGTATCGATGGCCTTCGGAAAATATGTCCACGGGGAGCCCGATGAAGAGGTATATCACGGGATAGCCGGCATAAGTCCGGCCATAAGGAATGTCAGGAGGCTCATCCAGAAGGTAAAGGACTCGGCCTTGCCCGTGCTTATCTCAGGAGAAAGCGGCACAGGCAAGGAGCTTGTGGCCAGAGCCATTCATTTCGACAGTTGCAGGAAGGAATTCCCGTTCATCGCCATAAACTGCGCCACCTTGAAGCCGGAATTATTGGAGAATGAATTCTTCGGCCACGTGAAGGGCGCGTTTAGCGGGGCGGTGGGCTTAAAGGAAGGCCTGGTCAAGTTCGCCGATAACGGCACCCTTTTCATAGACGAGATAGCCGACATGAACCCCGGGGTTCAGGCAAGCCTCTTGAGGTTTATAGAAACGGGCGAATTCAGGCCCCTTGGCTCCGGTAAGGAGATAAAGGTAAATACGAGGTGCGTTTCAGCCATAAACAGGGACATAGAGGATGAGGTGAAGGCCAAGCGCTTACGCCATGACCTGTACTTCAGGTTGAACGTCTGCCGCATAAACATCCCGCCGCTGAGGGAGAGGCCGGAGGACATCCCTGTCCTTGCCGGATATTTCCTTTCAAAGTTTGCCGCGCATTCCGGCAGGGCCGTCTCGCTATCTCCGGGCGCAAAGGAGCGTATAGCCGCCCACAAATGGCCGGGCAATGTAAGGGAGCTCTGCCACGTCCTTCAGAGGGTGCTTGTCATGTTAAACAGCGAAGAAGACACCATCAGCGGCAGGGATATAGACCGGTCTCTCCAATCAAGGGCGGGTGTCGTCCAGCAATGCCCGGAACCCGGGGGCTCCCTTGATGAGGCTGAAAAAAGGTCTATCCTGCAAAGCCTTGAGGCGCACGGCTGGAATATAAGCCGGACCGCGGCCGTCCTCGGCATAGACAGAAGGACATTGCAAAGAAAGATTTCAAAGTACCTGATAAGAAAAGATATGCGGGCCTGAAGGCAGAGCCACGGTTGGTTTGTCCATTTCTTTCCGTTCCTTCATAATCCCCCCTTCCCGTTGCATTCGTTTCGCGGTAACTGAAGCCCATCCTCATTTAGAAAAGAAGGAAACTAATCCTTCCCATCCCCTCCGTCTATCCGTTTAGAACCGTTGACATCGGGCCCATGCATTTCTGCCGCATGCGACAGAAATGCATGGGATACACGCGTCAATTAATAAAGTCCTGCAAAAACAATTAAATCTTCCTTAAAATCCACTCTTAACTCTCCTGCGTAAAGCAATTTCATGCAATCCTGCCGCAGCGTAATGATTTTGTAAATATGTGATGTCTTGCCGTGAACATGTTGAATATAAAGACAAAATAAGATTCTTTAATCCCTGGCACAGTTCCTGCATTAACCCTATTTAACTCAGATATTGTTTTTACCGGAAAAATATTTGCGGGCGTTTGTCCGCTCCCATAGCGCTTAGAGCTCTTAGGCGTATATCGGAATTTTTTCGGAATAACTCTAAGGGCAGGGAGGGTGAAATGCTGAAGAAGATATCCTATTTATCGGTTCTGGTTTTCGCAATCCTATTAACATCCATTCTATCGGCGGAGCAAGGGTTCGCGGAGATGGGCGGGCAGGTATTTTACAGATACGGCATCGCCAACCTCAAGGACGACAGGGGGGGCGAGGTATTCACCGATACGTTGAACTATCTCAAAGAAGGCAGTAATAACGGCACCAGGGGCTGGAACGTCAGCGCGGGGTTGGACCTGCCGCTCCTGAAGGACATCGGCCCCGGCACGCTCCTGGGCGAGATTATGGTGGATTACGCGAGCTTCTCAAAGAAAAAGGTCACGCAGGCGACCTCCACGCTCCTGCAGCTCGACGGGACGACCGTAGTGCACTCTACCAATGAGGTGGCCGTCTCCGAGCTGGCGGTAGTCGTGGCCCCTAAATATCGCATCGACCTGTACGACGGCAAGCTCCGGCCCTGGATAATCCCGGCAGGACTTGTATTCCTGGTCAACTCGCCGCCGTCCAACGATACCACGTACCTCGACATCGGGTATCAGTTCGGCGCGGGGATCGAGTACCGGATATTGGAGCCGCTCAGCATCGGCTTGGACTACAGGTATACGATAGCCTCCGGCGAGCCGAACATGAAGGCCACATACTCGACCATCGCGCTTTATATGGGGATCAACTTCTGACGCGCGCGTGGCTGGGGGGGGGCGGGGAGGGGGCGGACCGGGAAGAGCCGGGGAAAAGCAGACCCTGCGCGCCCTGCTGGATGAGGGTCCCTTTGATACAATCTGTTTAAGACCAGCGTTTGAGGCGTTTAACTCACCTGACGGGCCCCAAGACCCCTTGGGGCTCGTCTTCAATATATAAAATTCCGTCTCAGAGGTGAACAGATGAAATCAATTATTAAAGGCGTGGCGGCACGGAGAGACACATGGATGGTTCTGCTATTGTCTATAGCCATCCTCGCCGTCGTGTCGACGCCTGCCTTTGCCCTTGAGGAGAACGTCTACCGGCAGATAGCCGGGCTCGATTCGAGGAAGGTCGTATGGTTTTTGGCGCAGATGCATCTGTTTTTCGGCGCCTTCGTTCTGGGCGTTCCCATCTTCGCGGTCCTCATAGAGATAGTCGGCTGGAAGAACAAGGACGCCAAGTTCGATAAATTAGCCTACGAGTTCACGTCCCTTCTGAGCGTGGCCTACGCCACGACCGCGGCCTTCGGGGGTCTTCTCGCGTTTTCGCTTTTCACGCTCTATCCGACCTTCATGGGCTACATGGCCGGGATGTTCAAGAGCGTGATGTTCCTCTACGCGGTATTGTTCTTCGGGGAGACGTTCTGTCTCTACATGTATTATTACGGGTGGGGCTGGCTCAAGGGCGGAGAGCCCTTTGGCAGGAGGGCGCAGCTCGTATTGAAGGGGCTGGGGGCGCTGGTCATCATCATAGGCGTGATATTCTTCTTCGGCGGTTTCGGCCCCAAGATGAGGGGCGACACGAGGACGTTCATTACCGCGATTTATTTCCTGCCGCTCGGCGCCGGCCTCTTTATCGCGAAGGACAGAAAAGGCGTTCATATCCTCATCGGGATACTCTTGAATATATTCGGCACGGCCATCATGCAGATGGCCAATTCCATGGCCGGCTTCATGATGAGTCCGGGCGGCGTGAGCGAGAAGGGCGAGCTTATTGGCACGGCGTGGCAGGTCTTCGAGAACACGCTCGCAACGCCGCTGGCCATCCACAGGATGATGGGGAACCTCGCCTTCGGCGGGCTTGTGGCCGGGGCGTACGCGGCGGTGAAGTTCATCGCGTCCAAGACCCCGGAGGACAAGGTCCACTA
>JACRNN010000299.1 GCA_016234955.1 Deltaproteobacteria bacterium
GCGTTCATCAGCGTTGCGAACTTGCTCCTGAGCATCTTGGCGGCTACCGTGTACATAAGGGCGTTCTCCGAGAGCTTTACCATCTCGCCCTCTATCCCGACGGAGTTCCCGTCGTATCCCGCGAGGTCGGTGGCCCTCTCCACTACCTGGGGCTCGGGGCTGCCGGAAGAAGCGGGCCCGATATGACTTGCGTTGGTCGAGGCGAGTATCACCCCGGCCTGAACCCCGCCCTCCCTGTTCCTGAGCTCGTCCTCGAAGTTTATGTCGCGCGCCCTGTAGCCGGGGGTCTCCTGATTTGCGATATTGGAGGCGAGCACCTTCTGTCTTGAGGCCCTCAGGTCAAGCGCGTCCCCCAATAACGTTATCGTCCTGTCAAATAGGCCGTTTATCATCGCTGTCTCCTCTAAGTCAACCCCGTCCCGTCCGTCTCACGGCCGTCGCCGTAGTGTTCGGCATGATAAATAAGCAAAAACCGTACCAGATTCAATGATAGTCGATAACCGCGGGGTTTCAAAACTGGAAAAAGTCCGAAATCAGGTCAATTATTCCCCACCTCGGGCAAAACTTGCCCATATTCCTTCAACTTATTCCTCAAAGTACGGACCAGATATGCCGAGTATCTTGGCGGCCTTTGTCCTGTTCCCCTCCACTTCGTCAAGAGTTTTACATATCAGACCCTTTTCCATCTCCCAAAGCGTCATATTGTTGACGGCGGCATGGACGGCCGCCTCGACCGGCCTCTGCCCGTCATCGACGTCCTGGCAGACCATCAGGTGTTCAAGCTCAAGGGTCTTGCCCTGGCTGACGAGTACCGCCCTCTCTATGGTATTCTCCATCTCACGGACGTTGCCGCGCCATTCGCACCTTCTGATGTAATCGGCGGCCTCATCCGAGACGCCTTCGAGGTGTCTTGAGTACTTTGCGTTGAACTTCCTCATGAAGTGTCCGGCGAGATACATGATGTCCTCAACGCGCTCCCTCAATGGCGGCAGCGTCAGGGGGAATATATTGAGCCTGTAGTAGAGGTCTTCCCTGAAGCGCCCCTCCTTTACCTCTTTTTTCATATCCCTGTTCGTCGTGGCGATGATCCTTATG
>JACRNN010000287.1 GCA_016234955.1 Deltaproteobacteria bacterium
CCGCGACACCCTCTCGCAGACCCCGCCTATGATGCTGTATTCCACCGCCCCCTTGCCGAGCCCGCCCATGACCACGAGGTCGTAGCCGCCTTCCGAGGCCTCCTTGACGAGTTCCACGTAGTTTTTTCCCTCGCGGTTGCGACGCTTGAAGGCAACGCCCTTGTCCCGCGCCGCGGCCTCGAACTTGTCAAGGTACGAATCGGCTATTATATTGAGCCCCTTCCCGATGAGGCTTTCGTGTATCTCCCTCTGGCGCTTGAGTATCGCCTCCGACTGGTACTGCTCGGGCAGGCCGGTCTCCATCTGCACGAAGCGCGTCTCATGCAGCCGGGCGGCATAGACGTGGCAGCCGGTCACTTCCGAGCCGCAAAGCACGCCTATCCTCAAGGCCGCCTCCATCGCGTAATCGCTCTCTTTCGAGTTGTCAAGACACACCAGTATCTTTTTATACATCTTCGTCATCCATCCCCTTTGGGGTCATCGGCCCGGCTCCGTCTTGCCGAGACTCCGCTTTATGCTGGGCAACGACCATCTTCAGCATCCGGAGCACCTCACTGAAGTTTATCGCCCCTGTCTCATACGCATACTGGATATTCCTTACCTGGATATCCTCAACAAGCCTTTTCGTGCGTATTCCGGCCATTCGCACCTGCGGTTGGCAATGTTTGCACGGTCATCGGCAAGGCTGCCGCACGGGCAACTACGCGCCTTCGCCGTCCTTTCTACCCCTCCTTATAACCCAGAAGTACTCCGCCGCACCCGCGAACGCAACGCCGAGAAAGGTGTAGAGATATACCTTCACGGGCGTGGAATCCTCCATCATCACGTAATGCCACGATGAAATGCTCATGAGAAGGCCTTGCTCGCCGTTTGAGCCGTCCCATGCGTTTAAAGCAAAGGGTATGAACTTGCCCTTCGTGAACTGGACGTCGTTCTTGCCCGGCGTCGAGAGCGCCCTTTTCATCACGACGCGCCACACCCCGTCCTTCCACACGCCCTTGCCGTTCACCTGCTTTTCATCCAGGACTTTGGGAGGCTGCTGAAAGCCCCTCGCCACGGCCTCTTCCACGGGGTTCTTCCCCTCGCCCTGCTGGTCTGACATCCATGTCCAGAGCCTTACGGCGTTGCCGGAATCACCCCTGAAAAAATGCGGCTTCTTGGTGCCCTCTGCCGGCGCGGAAGGAAACTGCAGCGCTACCGAGTCCCTGAAGTTGCCGGGCTTTCTCGGCACGTCCTCCCAGCTCGCATACCCGGCGTAGGCCTTTGGCGCCTGATACTCGAGGTCCTTATTATGTACCGTATCCTCGAACCTGTCGCTCCATTCCATCAAAAAGGCTATGTCATTGTCGTTATAAACGGCCTTCACGGTTACGAGATCAATGGAGGGATTCTCCCACCTCGGATGCGCCACTACCTGCCCGGCCATGCGCACGTCTATGCCGTCCATGCCTTTCCACACGTCCGATTCCGGGTCAACGGGCAGTTCCCCCTTCACGTATCTGGCCTTCAGCACCAGCTCGCTCTTGATCTCCCTTTTCTGAAGCGACACGACAAAGTTGGCAAGGTGCCACCGCTCGTCGTCGTTCAGCGAGTCGGTAAACGACGGCATCGGCGTGCCGTTAAGTCCGGTATTGAACCTCATGTATATGTCCTGGGGGGCGTTGCCGGCCTTGTATCTCCATCCCTTTGTCAGATCAAAGGGCAGTATCGGGTCCCTCCTGAACTTGTCCTTGAGCTTTGGGGCGTTAGGCCCGTTGCCCTTGCCGCCCTCGCCGTGGCATTCCCAGCACTTCATCTCCTTGAATATCTTCCTCCCCTTCTCTATGCTCTCGGCAGACGAGGCTATCTGAGGGGACACCTTGACCACCTGCTTGTATGGGTCGGTTTCCGTATCGGAGAAACCCTTGAAGAAGGTCTTGACGTATTGTATGACCGCCCACCGCTCCTCCTCGGAAAGCCCGTTCTTGATGACGTCGGTGTCAAAGGCCTGCATGGCCGTCCCTGGGATGCCCCTGCTTACGGTCCTGAAAAGGTCCTCGTCCGTGGGGAGCTCTCCGCTCTGCGTGGTGCGGAACTTAAATAGCCCCAGCGTGAAGTCCCGCGGCCTCGGTATCATCTGGCGGGCCGCAGGGCCGTTGCCGTCGCCCAGGAGGCCGTGGCAGAAGCTGCACCGCTTGAAGTAGATCTCCTTGCCCTTTTCGAGGGCCTCGGGCGTTGCAGGCGGTTTTGCCTTTGAAGGCTTTTCCGCGGCGCCGGCCCATCCGGAAAGGGCGGCGAGGAACATGACGACCAACGCTATCAGCCTCATCAAGCAAATCTCCCAGTAATAATTTTATCCGTCATAAAGCCTCTCTTCCGTCCTACTTCTTAGCGTCTTTTGGAGCGGCCTCTTCGTGCTTTTCCGGTATCCTCGGGGTCTTCTGCGCGAGGTCGTATTCGGCCATCATTATCTTCCACCTCTCATCCTCCGTGAGGTTCAGCTTCCATACCGGCATCGCGGAGTCCCAGGGAGTTGCCTCGACCGGAAGCCCCGGACCGCCGTTTGCAACCCTCCAGCAGGTGTATCCCTCCACTATCGTCTCTATGGTGCCGTTGTCCGTGAAGTTTATGGGCCGGAGCTTGAAGCCGTCGGCCATCGGGCCGTCCCCGCCGGTGGAGTCGCCGTGACACGGGCGGCAGTTCATCGCGTAAAGGGCCCTGCCCTCGAAGAGGTTCTTCTCGTGGAGGGCCGCGCGGGCGGTCTCTTTGCTCACCGCGCCGGATTTAATCTCGCCGAGGAGCTTCCTCACCGGCCCGGCCGGTATCGCCTCGAGCGCGTTATGACCGTTGTTGGCCTCGGCCCACCTCGCCACATCGTCCGCCACCTGCGCTATGAACTCAACTTTCCCCGCCTTCGCCTGCTCTATGAAGGCGTTTACCGTGTTTTCGTCAGGGTCGTCGAACGGGCTCGTGAGCGTCTCCATCTTCTTGGGGAAGTTGGAGGACGGGTGCTGTATCCTCAGAGACGACGGCGCGGTCGACCTCGGCGCGGTAAAGTCATAG
>JACRNN010000018.1 GCA_016234955.1 Deltaproteobacteria bacterium
ACGATCTGCTTCCTCATCTGATACTGCACGTCCTGACTCATCTTGCGAGCATCGGTCTTTTCCATGCCGCATATCATACCATAATGTTTACCATAATGCTCAACTATTTGATTGCCAAGTTAATAATCAGAGGTTCCCTAAAGCTATACCCCTTGTTTACCGTTTTATATTACTTGACATAACGAGCGGATTCACCGCGGATTGGGCTTAAGTAAATTTTAATCCTAAATTAATATTGACTGTCTGCCGTTATATATATTAAGCTATGTAATGATAGTCAAGACGGCTATCTATGCCACGAAGGCACCGTGATGCAGGAAAAAAACCATAAAAAAGTTCTTATAGCAGAGGACAACTCAAGGACAAGGTTGTCCCTTAAAAACCAACTTGAGACCCTCGGCTTTGAAGTGGTCGGGACAGCGGCCAACGGACAGGATGCAGTCGAAAAGGCCCTGGAGCTGAGGCCTGACCTCATCATCATGGATGTCAAGATGCCGCGGATGGACGGCATCGAGGCATCGAGGATCATAACGGCCAGCAATCCTGTAGCCATAATCCTGCTTACCGGCCTATCTTCCGACGACCTGGCTACCAGGGCCCTCGATGCCGGGGTCTGCGCCTATCTCGTGAAACCCATATCCAAGAACCAGCTTGAACCGGCGATAAAGCTTGCGCTTGCGCGCTATGAAGAGTTCAAGAGCCTCAAAACAGAGGTAAACAGCCTCAAAGACGCCATAGAGACGCGCAAGCTCGTTGAAAGGGCGAAGGGCATCCTTATGAAGAGGTGCAATATCCCTGAAGACGAGGCATTCAAGCTCCTGCAGATGCACTCCCAGAAAGAAAACAAGAAGATGCGCGAAATAGCCGAGACGATCATCTCCGCAAGCAAGCTCATATAGAATCCCGACTCACCCTCATCCAATCCCGGTCGAAGCATCACCCCGGCGCATAACGCCCCAGGACGCCCCCTTAACCTTGAAAAAACAGGCGCAGACCGGCTCTTCGGCCGCCTGTCCAATCTCCATTTATAGGTTGACTTGATGCCGGCCCGCTGATATATTTAAGGAAGCTCTGATTAATTATGTTTTTCTGTCATTCTGAGGAAGCGTAGCGACCGAAGAATCTCGTAACTTATTGATTTTATAGACGTTGAGATTCTTCGCTTTGCTCAGAATGACATGCTATTGCGAATTAATCAATTAATCAGAGGTTCCTTAAATATACTTTCTTAAAGGGTTTGACGCAGGATACGCATGAACCACCCCGGAGCAGACTCCGGGGTATCCGAAGGTACTGTTGATCATAGCTTGCGCGGCAAGCTATGGGGAATTATATCCCGAAGGAAACATTAAAAACGCTAGGGGAGCCCGAAAGGGCTGAGAGTCCTCCTCGGGGGAGACCCTAACGACCTGACCTGGGTAATGCCAGCGTAGGGAAGCGGCTAAGAAAAAGCATACGGACGCGGTAGAACGTATTACGTCCGTATCCAGAGCCGCTCCACTATCGTGGGCGGCTTTTATCGTTTATGGACGGCTTTTTCCGCTGGGACGGCCCATGCTCAAGTGGCGTCTTCCGGGGCGCAAGGGGACTGACTGGATGAAGATAGACGGCGAAAAGATAGATGGGCTTATAAAAGACGGGGGGGCGGCGCTCTCCCAGGCTCCCGCGATACTCGATAAGGCCGGAGAGGCACGGGGGCTTTCCCTCGAGGATGCGGCGGCGCTCCTGTCCATTGAAGACCCGGCGCTTGTGCAAGCCCTCTACAAAACGGCGGGAGAGGTGAAGGAGAAGATATTCGGCAAAAGGGTCGTGCTCTTCGCCCCGCTATATCTCTCCAATTACTGCACAAACGGATGCCTGTACTGCGGCTTCAGAAGCTCCAACAGGGAGGTCGAAAGGACGGCCCTGACCCCGCAGGACGCCGTTAGGGAGGCGCGGGTCCTTGAGAAGATGGGTTTCAAGCGGGTGTTGCTCGTAACCGGCGAAGACCCGAGGTGGGGGCTCGATTACGTAATCTCGTGCGTAAAGGCCATCTACGGCGACACCGGGATGAGGATAGTCCACGTAAACGGACCTCCGATGGACGTCCCGGAGTTCAGGGAGCTCAAGGCGTCCGGCGTCGGGGTTTACCAGTCCTTCCAGGAGACCTACCACAGACCGACTTACGAGAAGATGCACCCGACCGGGAGAAAACGGGACTACCAGTACAGGCTCGACGTCATGGACCGGGCCGTGACCGCGGGGTTCGACGACGTCGGCATAGGGGCGCTCCTCGGACTCTACGACTTCAGGTTTGACTGCCTCTCGACCATCGCCCACTCGCAACACCTCTTCCACGAGTTCGGCGCGCACGCCCATACCATATCCATACCGAGGCTCAGGCCCGCCAAGGGGCTTGAGGGCGCGCCCCGCGCCGTGACCGACGAAGAGATAAAAAAGGCCGTGGCCGTATACCGGTTGAGCGTCCCGTCCGCCGGGGTGGTGGTCTCCACAAGGGAGCCGGCTCAACTGAGGAACTTCCTGATACGCGCCGGGGCTTCGCAGTTGAGCGCGGCCTCGCGCACCAGCCCCGGAGGCTACGCCGGCAACGGGGAGGCGCTGGAGCAGTTCTCAACGAACGACAAAAGGACGCTACACCAGGTCCTCTCCTGCGTGGCGGAGGAAGGGCTCCTGCCGAGCCTGTGCACGACGTGCTACCGCGTCGGGAGGGTCGGCCGCGACTTTACGGAAAAGACGATGGCCGGGGAGATGAACAAATTCTGCCAGGCGAACGCCATACTCACGCTCAAGGAGTACTCCCTTGACCAGAGGGGCAACGGGGCCGCGCTTGAGACGGTAGATAAGACCATCGTCACCTCCATAGACGAGGTGAATGACCCGGCCATCAAAAAGGCGCTCCTTGAAAAGCTTGAGGAGCTTGAGAAGGGCAAACGGGACCTCTTCTTTTAAGCCGGAGAAGGAACGCATGGTTACTATCAGCCTGAACGGCGAAAAGAGGGGCGTAGAAGAAGGGACGACGCTTGAGGGCCTTCTTGAGGGCCTAATGATAAAAAAACAGGGCATTGCCGTAGAGGTGAACAGGGAGATAATACCGAAACGGCTCCACATGGAAACCCGTCTTAAAGAGGGGGATTCCGTGGGGATAGTGCGGATGGCCGGGGGCGGGTAGCGCCGGGGCGGTATGGGGCGGAGGTGTGGTGAGGGGGGGGTACAGCGGGGGAGGGTGCGCCCCGATGGGTACTGACAGGCGGTTGAAAAACTCCGGCGTAGCGTCAGGTTGCTCAAAAAGTTACAGATGCGAGGAGTCGAGAAAGTGAGGCAGGGCTCCCATTGCGTCTTTACAATTGCAATGGGAAGTCGTACTTTTTCTGTACGCCGCAGTGACGAAAGCCGATGACGACAAAGCAGATGGGGCTTTTTCAGCAACCTGCTAAACATTCTTACAGGAGACGTATCTTATGGCGGACACGCTCAAGATTGGGAAGATGGAGTTCACTTCCCGCCTCATGGTGGGGACCGGCAAATACCCCACGAACGAGATAATGATAAAGGCCCTTGAGGCCTCCGGGGCCGAGGTGGTGACCGTGGCCGTAAGGAGGGTGAACCTCGACCGCAGAAACGAGTCGATGCTCGACCACATAGACACGCGCAGATACACCCTTCTTCCGAACACCGCCGGGTGCTACACCGCCGAGGACGCGATACGGACGGCGCGGCTTGCCCGGGAGGCCCTCGACACGGCATTCGTGAAGCTCGAGGTGCTTGGCGACGAAAAGACCCTCTTCCCCGACAACGAGGCCCTGCTCGAGGCCGCGAGGGTGCTTGTAAAGGAAGGCTTCACCGTGCTTCCGTATACGAGCGACATGAACACCGGCATAGCCGGGGCAAAGGACCCCGTAGCCATGGCAAGGGCCATGAACCTCGCGGTAGAGGCGGGCAGGCTCGCGTACAGGGCCGGCAGGATCCCCAAAAAGCTGTACGCCACGGCCTCAAGCCCGCTTGAGGGGATGATAGAGTAGAAAAAACCGCGCCTTTAACCCATCGGGGCGCATACGGAGGAGGCAACTTTGCATCCGATATTTTTCAAGCTCGGCCCCATAGAGGTGCGCTTCTACGGCCTCATGTACGTGATAGGCATACTGGTGGGGAGCGTCCTCATAAAGAGCGAGGTCAGAAGAAAACTCATCCGCCTGACCGACGACGACGTGATGAACTTCATCGTCTGGACGGTCATTGGCGGGATAATCTGCGCGAGGGCCTACTACGTGGCATTCAACCTCTCCTATTACCTCTCCGAGCCCGCGGAGATCCCGGCGATATGGCACGGCGGGCTTGCGATACACGGAGGGCTCATAGGCGGGGCCCTGGCGGCATGGATATACCTCAAAAAAAAATACGTCCCTTTCTGGCGCATGGCCGACGCCGTGGCCCCGGCCATCATACTCGGCCAGGCCTTCGGCCGTTTCGGCAACTTCATGAACGGCGACGCCCACGGCATGCCCACGTCCATGCCGTGGGGCATTGTCTTCCCGCGCACGAGCGCGGCCGGGGCGCAGTTCCCCGGCATCCCGCTCCACCCCACGATGCTCTACGAGCTGGTCTTCAACCTATCCATATTCGCGTTCCTCTGGTTCGCGCTCAGGAAGAAGGAGCATAAGGACGGCTTCATCTTCGCCATGTACTTCGTCTTATACTCCGTCGGGAGGTTCATCGTCGAGGGCTTCAGGGCCGACAGCCTCATGCTCGGGCCCATAAGGGCGGCCCAGGCCGTCAGCCTTACGCTCGTCGTCGCGGCCTCCGTCGTCATCATCTACAAAAGGCTCTGGGAGCCTAAGGGCTCAAAGGGATAACCGATGCGCGATATCCTCGGCCCAATCTACCTCATAACCGACGGAAGCGCCACGGCGGGCGGAGATATCGCTGGGGCCGTTGAAAAGGCGCTCCGGGGCGGGGTAAGGTCCGTACAGTTGAGGGAAAAGGTACTTGACGCAAAGAGGCTTCTGAGGCTGGCAAGGGAGCTTCGCGCGCTTACCAATAGGTATGGCGCCAGGCTCATCATAAACGACAGGGCCGACGTGGCGCTCCTTTCAGGGGCAGACGGGGTCCACCTCGGACAAAAGGGCATCGCTCCCGTTGACGCGAGGAAGATGCTCGGCGAAAAGATGCTCATAGGGGTATCGACCCACTCCGTCGATGAGGCGGTCCGCGCCCGCGACGGGGGCGCGGACTTCATCACTGTCGGGCCTGTCTATCACACCCCTTCAAAGGCGACTTACGGGGCGCCGATTGGCGCCGGCATGATAAGAGAGGCCAGGGCCGTTGTCGATATCCCGGCATACGCAATAGGCGGGATAGACAAGGACAACCTGAAAGAGACCGTGGAAAACGGGGCCGACGGCGTGGCCGTCATATCGGCGATACTCGGTAGCGAAGACGTCGAAAAGAGCGCAAGAGAGATGATAGCCGCGTTCAGACTAACAAAGGAGCCTATATGACACAACTTGAATCAGCCCGCAAGGGCATTGTTACCGAAGAGATGCGGGTATCCGCGCGCAAGGAAGGGGTCGACCCTGAATACATCCGCAAGGCGGTGGAGGATGGCGTCGTGGTGATAACGCGGAACAGGCTCCACCGCTCCATAGAGGGCCTTGCGGTCGGCAGGGGGCTTCGCACCAAGGTCAACGCCAATATCGGCTCGTCCCAGGACCGCGCCGACATAGAAGAGGAGCTCGGTAAGCTCAGGGCCGCCATAGACGCCGGGGCCGACGCCGTTATGGACCTGTCAACCGGGGGAGACGTGAACGCCATAAGGCGGGCGGTGCTGAAGGAATCGACCGTAGCCATAGGGACGGTGCCGATCTACCAGGCGGCCCATGACGCGAGGAAACGCGGCAAGTCCTTTGTCGAGCTCTCGGCTGAAGAAATGTTCGCCTCCATTGAGTGCCAGGCGCAGGACGGCGTGGACTTCGTCACAGTCCACTGCGGGGTGACCAGGGCCTCTGTCGAGAAGGTAAAGCGGCAGGGCAGGATAATGGGCATAGTCAGCAGGGGCGGGGCGCTCACGGCCGAGTGGATGAAGTTCAACCGGAGGGAGAACCCGCTCTTTGAGGAGTATCCGAGGCTTTTGAAGATCGCCAAGAAGTACGACCTTGTCCTGAGCCTCGGGGACGGCCTGCGCCCGGGATGCCTCGCGGACGCGACCGACAGGGGACAGATAGAGGAGCTCATCACCCTCGGGGAGCTTGCGAAGAGGGCCTTTGACGAGGGGGTGCAGGTAATGATAGAGGGGCCGGGCCACGTGCCGCTCGACCAGATAGAGGCGAACATCCTCCTGCAAAAAAGGCTCTGCAACAACGCGCCGTTCTACGTCCTCGGCCCGCTCGTCACCGACATAGCGCCGGGCTACGACCACATCACCTCGGCCATAGGCGGGGCCATAGCCGCGGCCAGCGGGGCGGACTTCCTATGCTACGTCACGCCGAGCGAGCACCTGAGGCTCCCGACGATCGAGGACGTGAAGGAAGGCGTGATAGCCGCGCGCATAGCCGCCCACGCCGGGGACATCGCCAAGAAAAGGAAGGGCGCCATTGAAAAGGACATCGAGCTATCAAGGGCGCGGAAGGCCCTTGACTGGGACTCCCAGATAAGGCTCTCGATAGACCCGGTGAAGGCGCGCAGACTCCGTGACACGAGCCCGCCTGAGGACGCATCCGTGTGCACCATGTGCGGGAGCCTCTGCGCGATAAAGATCACCTGCGAGTGAAGGGGGGGATTATAGTGTCGTAGTAGTAGGGCGGGTCACACCCGCCGAATGGTTGTTTGACATCCGGCGGGTTACGGCGTACGCCTAACCCGCCCTACAGGACTGCGGGCTGAACCTCGACGGCAGAAGCCCCGGCGGCGACACGCGCGGTGGCTGCGGGCCGGCTTTCAGGTGAGAAAGGATTCTCGCGTTAGGCGGTGGGGTGCTATCCGGCTTACGCAGATGAGGTTGCAGTGGACGAACGGTGAGGATTTTACGATGGGCTTCGCGTTGCGAAGCCCATCCTGCCGTGCGTTGCAGACGGAATGATGCAGAGATAGAGACAGGCAATCTCACTCCCAAACCACAGGAGGGCTATGACAGACAAATTCGGAGGCGGCATAAAGGACAGGAGACAGGTCAGGCTTTTTCTGAAAAAGGATGTTTTGATAAACAAATCGGTCAAGGGTTATGCGCTGGATATGAGCAAGGGAGGGATGTTCGTATATACGCATGTCCCATTTCCAAAGGATAATCTCATAGAATTGCGGTTCACCCTTAATGAAGGCGAACCCCCCGTTGTCTTAATGGCGCAGGTCAGATTTTTGCAGGCAGGGGTGGGGCTTGGGGTGGTATTTGTGAACGCGGATGGATCTGTCATGGAAAGGTTAAATAAATTCATAGAGGAAAACCTTGACGCGCACCCCCTCGGGGAAAACGCCGCAAACATTGACAAACGGAAGAAGATACTCCTCGTGGACGATTCAGCCGGCGCCAGGACGACCTACAAGAACAGGCTGGTGCTCGCGAATTTCGCCGTAAGGGAGTCGGCGAGCGGCATGGAGGCGTTCCAGCAGATCGAAAAAGAAAAACCGGACTTGATACTTCTCGATGTCGTCATGGAAGAAATGAGCGGGATGAGGTTCCTGCAACTCCTGAGGGCGAATCCGGAATGGCAATATCTAAGGGTCGTAATCCTTTCCGGCAAGATAACGCCCCAGGAGGCCCAGATGGTGTGCTCATTCGGCGTTGAGAATGTATTTTCAAAGATGACGACTACCCCGGCCAAGCTTGCGGAATTGATAAAAAATATTTTAGGGTCTTAGTTTCGTAGGTTGGGTTGAGCGGAGCGAAACCCAACAATAGGCATAACGTGTCCTGAACGATATTTGCGTTTACAGTATAGTAGGGTGGGCTCCGCCCACCAAAAATATCCGCTACTCACTCCTGTACATGGTGGGCTCAGCCCACCCTACCCGGCTGTGCCCCTGGCGGGTGTGACCCGCCCTCCCCCCCCCCTCAGTCCGCCACCATGACGCAGTTCTTGCCGTTCCACTTGGCCTTGTATAGCGCGTCGTCCGCGTGGTTGACGATGTCCCCGGAGTTCATCGCGCCTTTCTGCGGATACGACGCGACGCCGAAGCTCATGGTCATCTTCTCGTGCACGAGGCCGGCGTATGAATGGCTCGCCACCATCTCTCTCAACCTCTCGGCCTCCTCCACGGCACCCTTGAGCATCGTGTGCGGCAGTATCACGGAGAACTCCTCCCCGCCGTAGCGCGCTAACACGTCGGTCCTCCTCACCCCAGTCTTTATCCTGGCCGAGACCTCCTTGAGCACCTGGTCCCCGACCCTGTGGCCGTAGGTGTCGTTTATGCGCTTGAAGTTGTCGAGGTCCATCATGATGAGCGAAAGCGGCGTTTCGTAGCGCACCGCCCTCTCGAACTCCTCTTCGAGCCTCGAGTAGAAGAAGTTGTGGTTGTAGAGGGCGGTGAGGTAGTCCCTTACGGCCAGCTCCCTCAGGGATTCCTTCTCATCCGAGACCTTCTGGAAGAGCCTTGCGTTCTTGAGCGCGTTGAAGGATGAGTTAGCCACTATCCGGCAGAAGTCTATCTCCTTCTGGGTAAAACCGTGCTCCTTCAGCCGCGTCCTCAAGAATAGCGTCCCGAGCACTTCGTCGTTAAAGACTATCGGCACGATAAGGACGCTCAAATGCTTGAGGTCGGATATGAGGCCCTTTACGTCCTTCATAAGAGGGCTGTTGACCATATCGTCTATGGCGAGCGGGGTCTTCGAGGCGACGACGTGCTTTATCTCCGGATATCTCGCGAGGTTGATCTTGAGCTCCCTTATCGAAGGGTCGTCGTGCGAGGCGAGGACGTAACCCTCGTCGTTTTTTCCTATGAGGACTATGGAACAGCGCAGCGCCGTGGTGACCTCGGCCACCTTGTGGACGATGATGTCAAGCACCTCGGCGGGGTCGAGCGTGGACTGCATGGCGTTGGTGATGGCGAGCATCGTCTCCAGGTTCTTCTTGTCGTTCTCCATCTCGGCGTAG
>JACRNN010000019.1 GCA_016234955.1 Deltaproteobacteria bacterium
GGTATCCCCGGTTACTTTTATGACCGTTAAATCCCTTATCAGCTCAAGAAGGTTGCCGCAGCCCCTTTTCAAATCATATCCAAAATCGTATATCTTTTCAACAATATTCAGACACTCCGCGGCGTTCTTCGAGATTATCGCTTCGGCGATCGAGTAGAGGACGGACCTGTCCATCAGTCCCAGCGCCTCGGTGCAGTCGGAGTCCTTGAGGCCCCCCCCGGCAAAGGCCAGCACCTGCTCAAGCAGGCTCTGGGCGTCCCTCAAGCTGCCGTCGGCCTCCCTGGCCAAGGTGAAGAGGGCCTTGTCCTCGAACTTTATCCCCTCTTCGGTTACTATTTTTCTTAAGTGCTGCTGAATTTCCCTGAACGGTATGCGTTTGAAGTCGAACCTCTGGCAACGCGAGAGTATAGTCAGGGGTATCTTGTGTACCTCGGTGGTGGCGAATATGAAGACGGCGTGCGCCGGCGGCTCCTCAAGGGTCTTTAAAAGCGCGTTGAAGGCGGAGCCCGATAGCATATGGACTTCGTCTATTATATAGACCTTATATCTGCCCTGGCTCGGGACGTACCTGACGTTCTCCCTCAATTCCCTTATGTTGTCTACGCTCGTGTTCGAGGCGCCGTCTATCTCGAAGACGTCGACCGAAGAGCCGCTTGCTATGGACCTGCACGCAGAGCACCTGTTGCACGGTGCGCTCGTGGGGCCGGATTCGCAGTTGAGGCACTTGGCCAGTATCCTCGCCGCGGTAGTCTTGCCCACCCCCCTCGGCCCTGAGAAAAGATAGGCGTGCGCCACCCTGCCCGAAGATACCGCGTTCTTGAGCGTCCTGACAACATGCGATTGCCCGACTATCTCGTCAAAGAGGCCGGGGCGCCATTTTCTTGCTATTACGAGGTAATTGGACATCTTTTAACGGCCCGCCGACATGGACTTTAAAAGACAGAACCGCGGATGGACCCGCGCCCTCTGTCCCTTACGGGCATTATTGATAGCCAGGCACCCTTGCGGCACATGAATAAAGCCGCTACCGTTGCTTCCTTCCGGACCTGGCGGGATTTGCAGCCTCTCCATTGCGCAAGACCCGGCTATCAATAACGCCCGTAAGGCGGTTGAACCTTTCCGCAACAAGCCGCAGGGCGCCCGCTATGGCGCAGAGAGGGATTCGCCTACAGTCGTCGGCGTCCTGCCTCCTCCTTACGGCCCGGCCATCTTCGCTTGCGGCCGCATCCATGCGGCCTCTTCCTCGCGTTGCTCGGCCTCCATTCCTCGGCGTCCTGCCTCGTCATTCCGGCCACACGCCTTCACTTACGGACGCATCCATGCGTCCGTATCCTCGCTCAGCTCGGCGTTCAGGCGTTGCGGCTCCGCCGCCACTCGGACGGCTTTCGAATCCCTGCGAACGCCGCAGTCTATTCTGGCGGAGAGAGAGGGATTCGAACCCTCGGTACATTTTACTGTACATACGATTTCCAGTCGTACCCCTTCGGCCTCTCGGGCATCTCTCCGTTAAATTTTTGCCTTTTCAATGCACTTCAATACGCGCCATCAACCGCCGGCGCCGTTATAGCTCGGACGGCATTCGAATCCCTGCGAACGCCGCAGTCTATTCTGGCGGAGAGAGAGGGATTCGAACCCCCGGTTCCGGATAAACGGAACAACTGATTTCGAGTCAGCCCCCTTCAACCACTCGGGCATCTCTCCGTAATATCAACATAAAAATCTTGGAACCACCCGCGACCGGGCCATCGCAGGGGCAATCCGTCTATGCCCATGTCCTTGCTACGAAGGCAGACCGGGAGGATTACTAAATCATATTTTGGGCGCGATGTCAAAAAAAATGCGCCGCCCCGCGGCAATCCGAGGGGCGGCGCATCATTGCAAGGACCTCCTTATGACGGCCTATTTCTTTTCCGGCCCAGGGGCCACAAGCAGAACCCCCACCCTGTCGTCGCGTTTATCGTAAGAACCTCTTTGGTCTTTGAGCCGCTGTCGGTCACTTCCAGCTTCGCTTCGCTCCACCTGGCCTTCACCTCGGGGGAGATGCTCAGTTCCCTCTGGGCCTTGGTGCCTTTGCCCCCTTCATGGCCGGCTCCCGTAGCGGTAGGATGCCCGGACGGAAGCGCGCCCGCGGGTGCGGTTGAGCCCTGGGCCGCCTCCATCGACTTCTCAATGGGAGCGTGTCCAGCCGGCAGAGCGGCCTGTTCGCCCTGGGGGGCGGGCTGTTGCTGCGGCTGGGAGGCCGGAGCGCCTCCACTGGCGCTCATCCCCTGGGGGGCGCCGCTTTCCTGCGCCTTTTTCTCTCCGCCGCACCCCGTAAAAGCGAGCAGCGCGCTGGCGGCTATCACCAAAAGACCTTTTGTGCCTGAGTTTATATCCATTATCGACATGACCTCCTGAAAATTGAATTGTATAATTTGGAACTATAACATAACCTCAACGGCTTTTTAAAGCACTTTTTTGCGGCCCATCCATGAACACCCCTATCAGTTTGCCGAAAAACTACGAAATCATTTTTTAACGTTCTGAAACCTCTGTGGTTCTACAAAATCCGCCCAATATGCCTATGGGAACACGCCCTATCTCTTAATCGACCTCAGCCACCCGCTCTCAAGGTCGCTATAAGATATATATAGTACCGATGAGACGGCCGCGTCCATGTTCATCCCGCCGTTCAAGCCCTCCAATATCCTCCTCAATGACGTCGAGCCGTACTCCTTTATTATGTACTCGGTGGCTGAAAGGCTTATAAGGTACGCCAGGGACGCGCCGGCGGCATTGAGGCCCATGAAAGACCGCTCAAAGACCCTGAGGTCCACCCTGTTGCCCTCGGCTATCTTCCTCAAGAGCTCGGAGTACTCCGAGGAACTGCGCCCCTCCTCGTACTGCGCCATGCCCTCGTTGAGCCATACCGGGGCCCTGCCGCCGGAGAGCCTGTGCACCACCGCGTGGGTGTATTCATGGAATATTACCTTCTCAAGCTCCGCCGTCTTCTCATGTATCCCGCCCGCCGGCAGCTTTATCCTGCCGTCGTATATCGCCCCGGCCCATGAAGGGCTCCTTGTCACGTCCCTGAAGGTATCCGCCGTATACAGGAGCGCCTCTATCCTGTCCGTGGGATAAAAGCCCAGGTCAGCGCCGACCTTCATGTATGCCTCCTCCAGAAGCATCCCTATGAGATACCCGGTCAGGATGTTCTCTCCACCCTCGTATTTAACGGTGAAGTGGTCCCTGGAGGAACTCCCCATGCGCCCCTCCAGCTCGAGTTCGGACGAGGCCCTCCGCACCAGGCGCCCGTTCGACGGCTGGATGGCCCCCTCTTCCCTCCCGGCCGCCGCAACGGCGCCTGGGCCGCGGAAGCCCTGAAATACAACCGAGACGGCGAAGAAGAACGCCGCAAAAAGAAAAAGGCCGGACTTTCCGTCCGGCCCGGATATGGACCTCAAAAAACCGTTGCCCGCGACCGTCAGCCCCCGCCTGGAGGA
>JACRNN010000020.1 GCA_016234955.1 Deltaproteobacteria bacterium
CGACGACATCACGAGGATACTCAAGGAGACCCCGTTAGACAGGCAGACGCTCCTTTTTTCGGCGACCATGCCGGACGCGATCCTCAACATCTCGAAGCGCTACATGAGGACCCCGGAGAGGATAAGGATAGCCGCCGACACGCTTACCGCGGCAAAGATAAACCAGATAGTCTACGAGGTGAGGCACGAAGGCAAGACCGAGGCCCTCGCCAGGCTCATAGATTCGTCCGATTCAGGCAGGTTCCTCGTCTTTTGCCATACCAAGAAGGAGGTGGACGACGTGGCCGGCAACTTGAAGCTGCGCGGGTACGAGGCGGACGCCATGCACGGGGACTACACCCAGGCCCAGAGGGAAGCGGTGCTGAAGAGGTTCAGGGAGGGGAGGGTCGACGTACTCGTCGCCACAGACGTGGCGGCCAGGGGTCTTGACATAAGCAACATCTCCCACGTCGTCAACTACTCGATACCGCAGAACCCGGAGTCCTATGTCCACAGGGTCGGGCGCACGGGAAGGGCCGGCAAGGAAGGCGTGGCCATCACATTCGTTACGCCGAGGGAGGACAAACAGTTCAGGCTCATAAAGGCGTTCTCAAAGGCCGATATAAAGAGGGGCAAGCTACCTTCCAAAGAAGAGGTGCTTGAGAACAGGTTTGCCGGACTCAAGGAGAAGATACAGGAGTTCATAGACGATAAGAGGTTCGACAAGTTCCTGGCTATGGCCGAAAAGATATCGGCGGAGATGCAGCCCATCGAGGCCGTCGCGGCGCTTCTAAAGTTCCAGCTCGAGGGCGTCGGCGGCGAGGTCTCAGGCCCGGAGGCGGGGGCCTTCTCGCTCGACGAAACCGGGGCCCCCCCTGGCTTTGCCAGGCTCTTCATGACTATAGGAAAAGAGCAGGGCATAAGGGTGGGAGATATAGTGGAGGCCATATCAAAGAAGGCGAACATACCGAAGGAAGCCATCAGGGGCGTGAACATCTTCGAGACCTTCACCTTCGTCGAGGTGCCGAGGGACGCGGCCGAGAAGGTGGTGGAGTACATGCACCAGTCGATCCTCTCGGGCAGGAAGATAGCGGTCGCTCCGGCAAGGCCCAGGGCTGGCTCCGGCAGGCCGAAGAGGGCGTAGCCGGCGCGTACCGCGCATTGTTAAGGTTAAAGAGGCGCAGAGGGCGGCCGAGATTCGAAGCAGACGCCCGGTGCGCCTTTTTTGCCGCCCGGGACGCATTATACCTCTTTAATATTCCTCGAAAATCCTGAAAAAATCTCCTTGACACAACCCTTTATTATAGATAAAATTTGAAGCTATACTTTAGGTAGGGAAGCGCGATTTCGCAAGTCGTGGCGCTTTATCGGCATACTCTTAGACTGAAGGCGCGTAGCTCAGGGGTAGAGCGCTACCTTGACACGGTAGAGGTCGGCGGTTCGAAACCGCCCGTGCCTACCATTTGAACATGCATGGCCGTTGCCGAAAGGACTCGAAAAATCGTAATGTGACTCGAATATGACAAAGGCATCATCACACCGCATGGCGGAAAGGTCGTCATTTTAACAGGCCGCTGAAAAGGTTTTTTGAGGGAACCTTTTTGTGAAAAGTTTCTCTCAAACGCTCTCCAAAAATTTACAGTTTTTGCCGAGGAGACCCTCCAATGCTTTATCGGGGAGGGTCTCCTCGGCAACTATAAGTCTTTGAAGGGGGTCTGGGGGAAAGCTTTCCACAGAAAGTTTCCCCCGGAAAGACTTTTTCAGCGGCTTGTTAAAGACCGGTGGATGATGCCTTTTGTTGATTTCAAGGGTGCGGGGGGCGTTGAGAGCGTGACGCATCTTCCGACTTTAAGGCTCAGTTTGACCTCGGCCCGATGGGATCGATTGGGCCCGAGCGGGGAATATAAGCAAATGGTCAAGGTAAAATTAGCCGGCAACGGAGAAAAAGAGTTCAGCGCTGGCGTAAGCCTCTTCGAGGTTTTGAAGACCCTGGACAAGGGGGCCTTGAAAAAGGCCGTGGCCGTGAAGGTCGACGGCGAGATGAGGGACCTGCGGAGCACGCTTGACGGCAAGGCCGGGGCCGTTATCGTGGAGCCGGTGCCGATGGATTCGGCCGAGGGGCTTGATATTTGCCGCCATTCCGCGTCGCACGTGATGGCCCAGGCGGTCAAGGCCCTCTACGGCAACGTCAAGCTCGGGATAGGCCCCACCATTGAGGACGGCTTTTACTACGACTTCGACACGGAGAGGCCGTTTACCCCGGAAGACCTCGACAGGATCGAGGAGAAGATGCGGGAGATAATAAAGGCCGATTACCCCTTTATCAGGGAATCGCTCTCAAGGGAAGATGCCGTAGGGCTCTTCAAGGGCGCCTCCGAAGCATACAAGGTGGAGATAATAGGAGATATCCCGGAAGGCGGCGTAAGCGTCTACAGGCAGGGTGATTTCACCGACCTCTGCAGGGGGCCGCACCTGCCCTCCACCGGCTGGATAAAGGCGTTCAAGCTCACCGGCGCGGCCGGGGCTTACTGGAGGGGTTCCGAGAAGAACAAGATGCTCCAGAGGATATACGGCGCCGCGTTCGCCTCGAAGGAGGCGCTCTCGGATTACCTCAACAGGGTCGAGGAGGCGAAGAGGAGGGACCACAGGAAACTCGGCAGGGAGCTCGACCTCTTCTCCACGAGCGAGGACATAGGCGCGGGCCTTGTGCTATGGCACCCCAAGGGCTCCACGGTAAGGATGCTCATAGAGGACTTCTGGAAGGGCGAGCACGTAAGGGGCGGCTACTCCATAATATACACGCCGCACCTGGCGATGATAGACCTCTGGAAGAAGAGCGGCCACTGGGACTTCTACCGCGAGAACCTCTTCTCTCCCATGGACGTGGAGGGGCAGGACTATATCGTAAAGCCGATGAACTGCCCTTTCCATATACAGGTCTACAAGAGC
>JACRNN010000298.1 GCA_016234955.1 Deltaproteobacteria bacterium
CGGCGCCGCCGGGCTGATGACCAAGGGGTTCACCCCGGAGCAGATAATATTCAGGGTCAACAGGGCCCTATTCCCGGACAAGATACAGCAGGGCGCCCCCAGGGAGCGCGTGCCGGTATCGGTGCCGGTGGACTTCAGCATCGGGGATCTGACGCGCACGGGCTTTTTACTCAATGTCAGCGAAACCGGCGCGTTCCTGCATACCAAGGCCGAGATCCTCACCGGCTCGCTCATACGCCTCAAGTTCTCCCTGATGGGGATGGATAGGCTTTTCGATATCAAGGGCATCGTCAAGTGGTCCACCACGGAGGTTGCCACAAAGACGCTCTTCGGCGGGTACGGTATAATGTTCACCTCCATGACCGAAGATGAGAGGAAGCTGCTGAGCGAGTTCGTGGTGAGGGAGCTCAAGAGGATCGGTATGGACGTCGAGCCCGAGCTTGCGCTGACCGCGTCCGGCGGCGGCAAAAAGCGGCCCGTTTCAGGCAAAGGTATTTAGCAAGCATGGCGAGCGCCCAGCCTGCGGCTTGGATAGAGGGGAGCTTCAACCCGGATGATTCGTGGTTGCCAGAGGAAATTACCGGCGGGTTCAATCTCGCAGATTGAACCGGAATGACTCGTGGTGGCCGGATGGAATTAAGGGGGGCAAACCTGAACCTGCTGAAAACGAGGTTGTCACCATCTAAAAATGCCGTCCAAATCAAATTTACTGAAAAGCTATCTTGGACAGTGTTGCAGACCCGGATCCGTCGGAGGGGATTGTGTAAAAGGAATGGAAACAGTCAATTTCTTTTACACATTTTTAATGATGTGTAACTATTTGATTACTTTAGTATTTATCTTGATTTGCAATAAACGGGCAATATACAGGTGTAAAATTTCTTTACACCTGTAAGCCTACATAAAAAATAGGACGCCAAATATCAGCGGTTGTGTGGCGTAAATATCCTTATAAATCAAATAGTTGATTTATACGATATTAATCGCATTATGTGTGGCATAAAAATTGCCTATAATTTAGGAGTAAAAAGGCCTTAAAAGTAAAATAAAGCTTAAAAAAGGAGAAAGGACATTGAAAAAGATATTAGTTCTGATTTGCATGCTTGTTCTTTTCGGTTTCACCGAGGCCAGGGCCACAGTCATCTATGACCACGTATCTCCATTATCTATGAGCGTGACTTCAACCGATTTAGGAGGGGGGACATGGCACTACGACCTTTCCTTTACCAACACCGACACATCCAATATCTGGCATTTCCTGGTATGGACATCCTCCCAGACATACGGCACAGTGGGGTCATTGCCATATTACGACAGTGGACACGCAATTGGCGCTGTATATTCTCAATATGATGCCAGCAACCTGGACTCCAGCATCACATGGGTAACCCATATGTGGGATAGTCCCTGGGCCAGCACAACTAATGGCATAGCGGTAGGGGGCACGGCCACCTTTTCATTTGATGCAAACTACCTTATCACGAATTTACTGTATGGTTATGAAACGGGCGCTTCCGGCTATACGCAGTGGAATGGAACAGGCACGTTGGCGGCGGTGAATACGGTGAGCGTTGGTACCGGAGGGACGGGCGGCACAGGGGGTACGGGCGGTACAGGAGGTACGGGCGGCACAGGGGGCGGGATAGTAGCTTCTGTCCCGGAACCGGGCACGCTCTTACTTCTCGGCTCCGGCCTGGTTGGATTGGCGGCATTTGGCCGCGGAAGACTGCTAAGTTGAAAATACATAGAGCGAGCGCCCACCCCGCAACAAGTTGCGGGGTGGGCGCTCGCTCTATGCATGTTCACTCCCTCTGCTCCTTCATGTAGGCGATAAGCGCCAGGAAGACCCCTATGGTTATGGCCGAGTCAGCCACGTTGAAGGCCGGCCAGTAATACTTCCCCGCATGGAAGTAGATGAAGTCTACCACCGCCCCCAGCCGCACCCTGTCGATGAGGTTGCCTGCGGCCCCGCCCACGATCAGTGAGAGCGCGTAGGTCATGAGCGCGCTCCTGGACTGATAGATGAGAAAGCCCATCACAACTATCGCGGCAACGGACGTGGCCGCGAGCAGGGCCGTGCGCACCCACCCGCCGTCCGTAAAGATGCCGAAGGCCGCGCCAGTGTTCTTGAAAAAGACGATGTCAAGGAGTCCGGGGACCGCCTCGATGACCTGGTTCGGGCGCATGGCGCCGACGATGGCGAGTTTTGTCAACTGGTCGAGCGCGGCCACGGCCACGGCCGTGACCAGGGCCGTCTTCAATCCGGGATGGTTCTTTATTTTTTTAGCGTTCTGAAACATATAGGAACTTTAAGCCCATGGTGGGTTCATAGCCTCCAGGCACCGTCCGCAGATCGTGGGGTGCGTGTTGTCCGAGCCGACCGAAGGGCTGTAGCGCCAGCACCGCTCGCATTTTTCGCCGTCGGCCGCCTCCACGGTTATCTTGAGCTTGAAGCCGGGCAGGTCCTCCGACTCGCAGTATATGACGCCTTCCTTCACCGCAGGCTCCTCTTCCGCCCTGACCCTGAGTTGGGAAACGATGAGTACCTCTTCAAGGGCCTTTTCTTCCTCCGCGAGCAGGGCCTTGAGCCTGTCGATATCCCCTGACGCCCTGGCCTCTTCAGGCCGGTATATCGTAATCTTCGCGTCGAGGGGATGGCCGATCACCTTCTGCCGACGGGCCGTCTCCATCGCCTTTGAGACCCCCTCCTTTACCCTGAGCAGAGTCTCCCACTTGTCCTCAAGCGCCGGGTCGAGCCACGCCTTATTCACCTCAGGCATGGCGCAGAGGTGGACGCTCTCCGCCCGCTTGCCCGGCATGGTTGCCCACGCCTCGTCCGTGGTGAAGACCAGTACCGGGGCCATCATTCGCACGAGGTGGTCGAGCACGTGGTAGACGGCCGTCTGTGCCGCGCGCCTTTTTTTAGAGCCCGCGCCGCTGGTATAGAGCCTGTCCTTGAGTATGTCGAGGTAGAAGGCGCTCAGATCCACGGTGCAGAAGTTGTGGACCGAATGGTATATTGTATGGAACTCGAAGCCGTCGTAGGCGTCCCTGACCCGTCCGGTGAGTTTTGCGAGCCGGTGGAGGGTGAGCCTGTCGAGCTCCTCGATCCCTTCGTAGGCTACCAGGTCCCTGTCCGGGTCGAAGTCGTAGAGGTTGCCGAGTATGTACCTGAAGGTGTTCCGTATCCTCCTGTACGCCTCCGAGAGCCTCTTCAGTATCTCTTCCGATATGCGGATGTCCTCCCTGTAGTCCTCGGCGCAGACCCAGAGCCTCAAGACCTCGGCCCCGTACCTCCCGATGACCTCCTGCGGGGCTATGACGTTGCCTATCGATTTGCTCATCTTCCTGCCCGAGCCGTCAACTACGAAGCCGTGGGTCAGTACCGCCTTGTACGGAGGGGTGGACCTTGTGCCGATGGACGCGAGGAGGGCGGAGTGGAACCAGCCCCTGTGCTGGTCGCTCCCCTCGAGGTACAGGTCGGCCGGGAACTTGAGGTTGCCCCTTTTCTCCAGCACCGCCGCGAAGCTCACCCCGGAGTCGAACCAGACGTCGAGTATGTCCGTGCCCTTCGTGAATCCCTTGCCGCCGCACCCGGGGCACGCGGCCCCGCCGGGAAGAAGCTCTGCTATCTCTTTTTCAAACCAGATGTCCGCCCCCTCCTCCTCGAAGAGATCGACAAGCCTGTCGAGAAGGGAAGGCTCTATGAACGACCGGCCGCACGAGCCGCACCTGAGCGCCGGGATAGGCACGCCCCAGGCCCTCTGCCTCGATAAGCACCAATCCGGCCTGTTCAGCACCATGTTGTATATCCTGTCCCTGCCCCACGACGGTATCCAGCGCACTTCCGAGTCTATGGCCTTGAGGGCTTTCTCCCTCAGCCCCCCCGCCTCCATGGAGGCGAACCACTGCTCTGTCGCGCGGAAGATTATCGGGCTCTTGCACCTCCAGCAGTGGGGGTAGGAATGGCGTATATCCTCCCTCAGTATGAGCCTGCCCTTTGATTTAAGAAGCTCTATGACCCCCTCGTTCGCCTTGAAGACGGGCTGGCCCTCGAACTCCGGCACGTCCTTTGTGAACCTGCCGGAATCGTCCACGGGGTTGTATATGTCGAGCCCGTATTTAAGCCCGAGCTCGTAGTCCTCCTGGCCGTGGCCCGGCGCGATATGGACGCACCCGGTGCCGGCCTCAAGCGTCACATGCCCTCCCGGAAGCACTATAGAGTCCCTCTCTATGAACGGGTGCCTTGCCTTTAGCCCCTCTATGTCCCTGTAGAAGAACTTCTTGAGCGTCTTCCGCCCTGCGCCCTCCCAGCCGAACTTCCCGGCTATGGAGTCAAGGAGCCCGGCGGCAACGATATACGCCTCATCGCCCACGGATACGAGCGCGTACTCAAGCTCCGGGTGGAGCGCGATGGCGAGGTTTGCCGGAAGGGTCCACGGGGTCGTTGTCCAGATGACTATATAAACTTTCCCGCCCCCGGCGGATACCTTCAGCCTTTTCTCTATCTCAGCCGGGTCTACCTCGAACTTTACATAGACCGAAGGCGACGTCTTGTCGGCGTACTCCACCTCGGCCTCGGCAAGGGCGGTCCTGCAGGACGAGCACCAGTGGACGGGCTTTTTGCCCCTGTAAAGGAGCCCCTTTTTCGCGAACCTGCCGAGTTCGCGCAGGATGGAGGCCTGATAGCCGCGGCTCATGGTGAGGTACGGGTTCTCCCAATCGCCGAAGACGCCGAGGCGCTTGAAGTCCTCTTTCTGTATCTCGACGAACTTCCCGGCGTACTCCCTGCACCTCTTCCTTATCTCGGTTTTTGAGATGTCGTGCTTTTTCTGCCCCAACTCTTTTTCCACCTGGAGCTCTATGGGCAGGCCGTGGCAGTCCCAGCCGGGGACGTAATCGGCAGAGTACCCCGTCATGAACCTGCTCTTTACCACGAAGTCCTTGAGGATTTTGTTGAGGGCGTGGCCGATGTGTATGTTGCCGTTGGCATAGGGGGGGCCGTCGTGGAGCGTGTATCTGGGCCTTCCCGCCCCGGCGTCCATTATTTTTTTATAAAGTCCCCTGACCTCCCAGTCCTTGAGCGTCTCCGGCTCCTTCCTGGGCAGGTCCGCCTTCATCTGGAACTCGGTCCTCGGCAGGTTCAACGTCTCTTTGTAGTCCATTTTAATGTTTCCTTCGGGTAAATTAAGCGCGGCTTGCCGCGTATGAAAAAACAGATATTCCTTATGGAAATCCTATCTCCGCTCCGGCCCCGTTGCCGCCGGGTTGTCAATTTAATAACACAAAGCAGGGCTTAAAAAAATCTTTTTTTAGAGGTATCCTTTAAGCGGATGGCGCGGCCACCGGCGTCACTGCCTGACGTATCCGAACATGAGGGCGCCTATGGCGAGGAACAGGATGTCCGGCATCGCCGCCGCCACGATAGGCGGGACCATGCCGCTCTGGCCCAGCGACCGCAGGAGCGCGAATACTATCCAGTAACAGAACGCTATCGCCACGCTCAGCCCCACCCCGGCGGCTATCCCGGCGTGCCTGCCGGTCTTCAAGGCAAACGGTATGCCTACGAGCGCCATGATGAAGTTCACGAGCGGGAACGTCACCTTGCCGTAGAGGTCTATCCTGTACCTCGATGCGTCATAGCCTTCGTCCTCGAGCCCCCTTATATAGTTCCAGAGATCCATGAAGCCCATGTTCTTATGGATGCCCTCCACGTCGGAGAGGTCCTCCGGGCCGGGGACCCCTGAAAGGGCGAGGTCCTTTGCCGCGGACTTCCCCGCCTCTTCCGTCGCGGAAAAGCTCCAGACGACGGCCTCGGGGGCGACCCATCCGCCTTCCTTCCACTGCGCGGTCTTTGCGTGGACGCGGGACTTAACCCTGAACGGCTTTTCCAACACATACCAGGTGATGCCGTTTAACCGGTTCCTGCGGGTATCGAACTGCCTGATGTTGAAGATGCCGCCCTCGGCCCGGAGCCAGATGCCCTCCTTGCCGAAAGAGCTGCCCTGGTATCCGAACCACTGTTTTCTGAAGGCGTCCGTCTTTTTCAGGGCCCCGGGGGTCAAGGTCTCGTTCATCATGAATATGGCCGCGCTTATCAGGAGACCCGCGACGAATAGCGGATATGCCACCCTGATAAGGCGCACGCCCCCGGCCTTTATCGCCGTCACCTCTCCGCTCTTTGCGAGTATGCCGAGGGAGAGCAGCGTTGCCATGAGCACGGCTATCGGCGAGACCTGGCTTACTATGAAAGGTATCTTGTAGACGAAGAACGCCGCGCCGGGGAGGGCCGGGACGTGGTATTTGACGAGGTTGCCCATGTTCTCGAATACGTCCATCATGATGAAAAGGAGTATGAAGGACGCAAGCGCTATGGCGAGCAGCTTGGCAAATTCCGAGACTATGTATCTTGCCAGTATCTTCATTTTTTAGCGTTCCGAAACCCCCGGGGCCCATTAGCCCCGGGGGGAGGGTTCTAAAATACGCTTCATTGTGGTGTTTTGGCCCGCGCCCAAGCCTGTCTAACGCCCGCGCCTGCGTGATAGCGGGTTAAAGCGCCCCTCCATCAGCCCCTTGAGCAGGCCCGTCGGGTCGTCCTTTGCGGCCATGCGGAATATGTAGAGGCCGGCAAGGCCGAATATTATATCCGAGCCCCAGACCGAGAGGACCGGGTTGAGCGCCCCGTTGTTGCCGAGGCCCTCAAGAGCCGTGGAGGCCGCGTAATAGGCGAGCACCACCCCGAGCGCGATGGAAAAGCCGGTGAACCGCGCGGAGCGCACCTTCTGCACCCCGAGAGGCACCCCCAGGAAGGCGAAGACGAATACCGAGGCCGGCAGGGCGAACCTCTTGTGGAGGTCGACTATCTGAGGGGCGGGGTTCTCCCCCCTGGCCTTTACCTCTTTTATCCGCTTTATCATCTCCCCGGTGTAAAGCTCCCTGTTGGACTTATCCGCCTCGTTAGGCGGCGCGGCCCCGGCAAAGTCCAGTTCCAGCGTATAAGACGAAAAATCGACGATATGGTAGGCGTCGTCCGCCCTCCTGTGTATATTGCCGTCATGGAGCTTCAGATATACGGAGAAGTCCTCGGTGGAGGGGTAGAATTCCCCCCTGTTGGCGAAGAATACGCTCGATGCGCCGCTTACGGCCTCTTCCCCGCCCCCGGTCTGGGAGATGAATACCCCCTCCATCTCGCCGGTCCTGGGGCTTATGTGGTCCACATAGAGGGTGATCCCTTTGAAGCGGTCGTAAAAGGTCTTCTCCTCTATCCCGGATACGAGCCTTGATTTCGCCGCTTCGTACATGAGCCTCTTCAGGTTCAGACTCCCCCAGGGGAAGAGATAGAGGGTGAAGGCGAGGGTGGAGACGGAGGCTATGACGGCCAGCGCGAGCACCGGCCTCAGGATCTTGAAGAGGCTTATGCCCGAGGCCTTCATCGCCGTTATCTCGCTGTCGGAGCTCAACCGTGTGAACGCTATCAGCACCCCTATCAGGAAAGAGACGGGGATGGTGTAGATGAGGAATGACGGGAGCGCCGATAAGATGAACCAGAAGACAAAGCGCGCGCCCGCGCCGTGGGTCAGTACGAGCTCGATAAGCTTTACCACCTTGCTCAGGAGCGCCGTCAGGGTCAATATCGCCAGGCTCAGGAGGAACGGGACCGCGGCCTCCCTGAATACGTATTTATCTATGGTTCGGAGCATCCGACAATGATACCATAAAGACCTGTTGCGGACAACGTGATTCTGCGCCCGCCGGCGCGGATGCCGTGGTTCCCCGCGGCTATATGCAAAAGCCCGGGGGTTTGCTCGCCTCCGCCGCGTCCATAAGCAGAGC
>JACRNN010000021.1 GCA_016234955.1 Deltaproteobacteria bacterium
CCGCCAAGGGACTTCACCTCAGGCGTCTACAAATGGAAGACGACGCCTTTTGACGAGATGTCCCCGGCGGACGAGGACTTCGGAAGGATGATAAAGGGTGGGAATACCCATAATTCGATAACCGGATGGACGGGCATGAACGGCACCGCCATGCCGGGGTGGTCGGACTTTTTAAGCGATGCGGACGTGGCGGACGTAACGGCCTACATAAAGAAGTTCGCCGAGCTTGCAAGCCCGCAGAAGCCGCCCATCAGCGCGGCCGGCGAGGTCAAGCCGTCAAAGGAGATAATCGAGAAGGGCCGCACCATATTCAAGGACAGGTGCTCCGAGTGCCACGGCGACGCGGGCCGGGGGGACGGCACCAAGAAGTTGAAGGACGACTGGGGTTTCAGGGAGTGGCCGAGAAACCTCACCAAGGCGTGGAACTTCAGGGTCAGTAATTCCGTCAAGGACATATACACGCGCATAACCGTCGGCATACCCGGCACGCAGATGCCTTCCTTCGCGGACCCGTCGAGCAACAAGAAGCTGACGGACGAGGAAAGATGGGCCGTGGCCGCGTATGTGAACTCGCTCGATGCCCCTTACAAGAAGCCCGGCGACAATACCGTCATAAGGGCGCTCCGCGTGGGAGGCGCTGTGCCGGACAACGCGGAAGACCCGGCGTGGGGCGAGGCGGAGTACAAAAGCTTTTATTTCGTGCCGCAGATTATAGCCGCGGAGCGGCATTTCAAGCCTTCGCTCGACAGCGTCTCGGTCAAGGCCCTGTATAACGACAAGGACATCGCGCTCCTCGTGGAGTGGGACGACAGGACCAGGAGCCTGCCCGGGGACGCAAAGGCCGTTGAGATAGCCGACGGCGAGCTCTATGAGGACGCCGTGGCGATCCAGTGGCCTTCCGCCAGTCCCGTGAACATATGGCACTGGGCGAGCGAAGCCGGGCCTACCGCGCCGCAGACCTTGAAGCTCATTGACGCGAAGGGCATCAAGAGCCGCGAGGCCAGGGACGCCGGGGCCTCCGGCCTCAAGGCAGCGGGCGTCTACGACAAGGGGACATGGCGGGTCGTGATGAAAAGGCCGCTTAAGACCAATACGCCCGAGAAGGACATTCAGTTCGAGGAGGGCAGGTACTTCCCGATAGCCTTTGCCGCGTGGGACGGGTCCAATCAGGAGAAGGGCTCCAAACACGTGATGACGACGTGGTACTGGCTCGTCATGCAGCCGAAGACAAGCGGAAGGGTATACTTATGGCCGGTGGTCATCGCCCTCGGCATAGTAGGTCTCGAACTCCTCTGGCTGAAAAGCGCAAGGAAAAAGAGATAGACCGCTCACGCGGAGAGCAGGAAATATCGTTCTGAAGGGGCTTACGGAGGACCTCCGTAAGCCCCTTAATCATTGAGTTGGCTTGGTAAGCATGGTAGAGTGTAAGATGCTGGTTTGCGGCTGTGGAGAGAAGTTCGCCAATCCGGAGGGCATCTGCCCGACGGCGCATGTCAATGAGGCCGTAAACCTGTATCTCTCGAGGGTTACGGATAGATACAGGACAGGGGAACTGCTCTCCCGTCATCTGCCAATGACAGAAGCGGATGCCATACTCCGTAAGTTGAGCTGCGCGTAAAGGCAGCGAGGCGCCCCCGGCGTTCGTTAAGGCGCGGAAAAGCACGGCGGCAATAAACTCTCAGCTTATAAGCCGGGCAAAGGGAAGTATCTCAGATGAATTTTTTTAATGAGCTGAAATCGTGTCTTTCCCAGGTTCCCGCTGCAGGGCAAAAGGCGGAAACTCCGGTCCCCTTCCTTATATCATGGAATATGACAAAAAGATGCAACTTAAGGTGCGCGCACTGCTACCTTGACGCGAAAGAGCTTGAGGGCAATGACGAAACCACGACCGCGGATGCCAGGAGGTTTATAGATGAAATAGCCTCCCTCAACCCGCACGCCATGCTGATATTGACAGGGGGAGAGCCGCTTTTGAGGCCCGACTGCCTCGATCTTTCAAGATATGCGGATGGGTTGGGGCTTACGGTCGTCCTCGGCACAAACGGGACGCTGCTGGACGCCAGGACCGTTGGCGAGCTTGGAAAAAACGGCATAAAAGGCGTCGGGATAAGCCTTGATTCAACGGCGCCGGCATTCCATAATAGATTCCGGGGCGTTGATAACGCCTGGGAGAGGACCGTCGAGGGCATAAGGCATCTTAAAGAAGAAGGGATTGACTTCCAGCTTCAGCTTACCGTTACCGCCGGGAACCGGGCGGACATACCCGGCCTCATCGGCTTCGCCAGAAAGCATGGGGCCAGGGCGGTAAACGTTTTTTTCCTCGTCTGCACCGGACGGGGGCAGAACATGACGGACCTCAAGCCGGAGGAGTATGAGGAAACACTCGATTACCTTGTCAGGGCTGAGAAGGAATTCGAGGGAGAGGTGATGGTAAGGGCGCGGTGCGCCCCGCACTTCCTCCGAGTGGCGGATAAGCTCAACCCCGGAAGCTCGACATTAAGAGGGCAAACGAGCGGCTGCATAGCGGGCAGCGGGTATTTAAGGATATCCCCTGAAGGATATGTTACCGCATGCCCCTATATGCCCGCGGGCCCGGGGAGCCCGAACCTCAAGGAAATGCCCCTTAAGGAAATATGGCGCGATGACGCTGTCTTCCGCGGCTTAAGGGAGCCGGTCTACAGCGGCCGGTGCAGGGACTGCGAGTATAATGACATCTGCGGCGGGTGCAGGGCGCGCGCGTTAGCCTCTTCAGGAGAACTTATGGGAGAGGACCCATGGTGTAAATACGAGCCGTCCGGGAGAAAGGAAATACATCAAGGAGTGGATTTTTGCCCTGCGTGGACCGAAGCGGCGGAGGAGAGGCTTAAACACGTGCCGCTTTTCCTCAGGGGCATGGTAAAAAAAGGGGTGGAGAGGTACGCAAGGGCGCACGGGCTTAAGGAGATCACCCCTGATGTGATGAGCGAGCTGAGGAAAAAGACCGGCAGGTAGGATTTTTGGGCCGGTTTCTGGAAAAAGAATGGAAGAAGAGCTTAAACCCAGGAAGGGGATTAAAAGGCAGTTCCTCGGCTGTGTCGTGCTTTTCCTCGGGGTACTTAATACGATGCTTACCTTAAAGGGCGGGCTTCCGCCGGACATCTTCAACTATATGCTTATTATGATAGGCGCGGGAATACTCGGCTCCGGGATATTGGCTTCGAGGCAAGGTAAGGGGGAGCGCTCCACGTAAATCAATCCCGCCTATTCGAAGCGGGAATGCTTGACCCCTGCCTTCTTGCGTCCTCAAACCTCCTGCCCGCGCCTTCCCCGTTCTTATCCTTTCAGAGAAGAATAAGCCCGAATACCCATTGTGCTTTTTTTGTGCTACAATGAGTCAAAACGGACATAAAATTTAGAAACGGGCAAGACCGTTGGAACGCGCATAGCTCCGCGGCTTCAAAGGCTGAACTGGAAGCCGAGCCTGAAATCAAGGAGTCAAGGTTTACTGCGGGTTGGCATTCATAAGCCCCGTGCCGGTTCACGCCGCGCAGCGCCGCCAGGATTGCAGTCAGAGCAAGCTCTACCTATAGAGGCAAATTATGGATAAACCCTGGCAGGAAAGAATCCTTGTAGTCGATGATGAAAAAACAATAACCGACAAACTCATGGAAATTCTCATAAAAGAGGGCATGGTTGAGTGTGCCGGGAATGGAGTGGAGGCTCTTAATAAGCTTTATGAGGATTACTGCGCGGTCGTTATAAGCGATGTTGGCATGCCAGTCATGGACGGCATAGAGTTCTATAATCGAGCCGTGAAAATGTATCCCAGCATAAAAGATAGATTCATATTTCATGCAAGTGATTCTGATTTAAAAAAACACATATCCTTCTTTGAAAGAAATAATCTCAAATATGTCAACAAGAATTTAGAGATGCAGACTTTAAGAAAAATTGTCGCGGATTTTTTAAACCAGACGAATAAATAAAATAAATTTCAGTTTTTCTCCCTCCTGTCCGGGATTCCTTGCGGCGTTTTACGGTTCATACGGCTTGAACGGAAGCGGAGCCGCATGTTTTTTAGGCATGACATTTATGAATATAAGACTTGACTCTTCGGAGAGTATATGCAATAATGATTGCCAATGAAGGTCCGGTAGTCCTTGTTGTATACAACCGCAAAGACTTCTTTTTGCGGTTGTTTGTATGACTTGCCTCCGTAACTTTCAAATAATAGAAAGGAGGCATAGCGGTGAGTTTTGACGTAGTCGATGGACCTAAGGGGCCAAAGGCAACTAACGTAGTAAAACTCTAAGAACGAAAAATAAGACCTAAAAAAGGCAGGCCTGTAGAAACAGGCCTGCCTTTTTTGATGTGCAGGGTGCCCGTAAAAGTCGCCCTCTTCCCACTACAGCTCAACCGTCTCCCCGTCCATGGGCCGGCAGGCATCAAGGCCGAGTTTTTCCCTGACGAGTTCGCCGAATGTCTCCGAGGCCTTTTTTTCGCCGTGCACTAAAAATACCTTCGGCGCGTTATCCAGCGCGGAGAGCCATTCCAGGAGACCGCTCTGGCCCGCGTGCGCTGAAAATCCGTTTATCGTATGAATGGAAGCCCTCACCACGACCTCTTCGCCAAGGACGTTTACGGTCTTCGCGCCGCCGACTATCGCCCTTCCAAGCGTCCCCTCGGCCTGATAGCCGACGAATATCACGCTGCACTCAGGCCTCCAGAGGTTATGCTTGAGATGATGCCTGATCCTGCCCCCCTCGCACATGCCGCTGCCCGCTATTATTATGGAGCAGGACCTTATCCTGTTCAGGCTCATCGAATCCTCCGGCGTCCTGCAGAAGTGAAGCCTTATGGAAGACTCCGTTACCCTTGTCGAGAAGAACCTTCTCGCCTCATCGTCAAAGCATTCGCGGTGAT
>JACRNN010000294.1 GCA_016234955.1 Deltaproteobacteria bacterium
AACGTCAGGTGTGCGGTGGCGGTCTGCCTCGGCATGATAAACGCCGGCGGTTCGGTGCCGGTCCTCCTGCAGGCGCTCGACGACACGGAGGAATGGGTGAGGTTCTCCGCCGTGGAGGGACTCGGTCTTTCAGGAGACCCAAGGGCCTTAGGTCCCCTGCTGGCGATAATAGAGCGCGGCACCGGATCGATAGTCGAAGCGGCCGTCGAGGCGCTCAGCAGGATAGCTTCAAGCGACGGCGCGGCTATGCTGCTTGAGAAGATAGAGGGGCTTATAAAGTCCGGGCGCCTTTTCAACATATCCGCCGTCGCGGAGCTTTTGGAGAAGGCGCAGGCCCCGGGGTCCAACTTCAAGCCCTCGCGGGAGCTCAAGGAATCGTACTTTGAATTCTTCTCGAACAACCTCGATGACAGTGAAAGGGCCGTCCAGACCAACGCGCTAAAGGGCCTGGGGCTCCTGCGGCTCCCGGAGGGCCTGAAAAGGGTCATCGAGTTCGCCGAGTCTCAGAAAGAGATGGACGAGGAGACCGAGTCGCTCATAGTGGACTCCATCGTATCCATCACCGGAAGAGGCCCTCTGCCGGCGATACTGCAGTCCGAGTTGAAAAAACGCGGCAAGAGCTTCAGGCCCGTAGTAAAGGCGCTCTCCGAGATAAAATCCGAGGCGGCGGTGCCTCTGCTGGAAGAGGCCATAGACAAGGTGTCGAAGCATGAGCAGAGGGACGTGGTCAACGCCATAGCGTCGATCGGCTCCCCGGCCTCGCTCGGGGCGCTTAAGAAGTGCCTCGGGAGCGCGGATGGGCACACGAGAAAGATAGCGGCCAGGGCGCTGGCGTCCATCGCCGGGGACGGCGCCGTGGAGAGCCTCATGGCCGTCCTCATGAAGGAGGTCTACAGGGACGTGATGGAGGAGATCACGGATTCCCTCGCCACTATCCCCTCCGAGCCGGTAAGGCGGGGTTTCGGCGGACTGCTCGAATCCGAGAGGGAGATACTGAGGGAGATGGGGGCCAGGGGGCTCGGCCTTATCGGGGACGATAGCGCGGTGGAACTCCTCCGCAAGGCGGTGAAAGACCCCAGCCCGGCCGTAAGAAAGACGGCATACCAGTCCATTGCCAGGCTCGGCATACCCGATACGGCGGATATCGTGATATCCGGCCTCGATGACGCGGATGACGGCGTAAGGCGCGCGCTTTTAAAGGCGCTGAACGGGTGGCCGTGCGACAATATCAGGGATGGCGTCGTCAAGGCCCTTAACGACAGAAACCTATGGGCCAGGCGCCAGGCGGTGATACTCGTGGGGGATATCTGCGGCGCGGAGTTCGAGGAGACGATAATAGAGATGCTTGAAAAGGACGAGCCGCCCGTGAAGGCCGCCGCGGCTTGCGCCCTGGTGAAGATAGGCACACCGAGGTCGGTCCCGGTCCTTGAGAGGTTCCTGCACCACCCCGACCCCTCGGTCAGGGCCGCCGTTGAGAATGCGTTAGGATCCATGCGATGCTGACTTTAGGGCTAAATAACAAACCTAAGCTCTCCAACGAGACCTTTACGCTGATAAGCGGACTTATCTATTCCAGGTGCGGGATTTTTTTTGCCCTCTCGAAGAAGTACCTGCTGGAGGCCAGGCTCCAGAAAAGGCTCGAAGTGCTGAGCCTTAAGACGTTCGGGGACTACTACTATTACCTGACGTACGACGCGGAAAGGGAAAAGGAGATGGCAAGGCTTTTAAACACCATAGTCACCAATGAGACGAGCTTTTTCAGGGACCTCATGCAGCTCAACGCGTTCAGGATGGGCGTGATGCGGCGGCTCCTTAACGATAAGGAAAAGCGCGGCTCAAGGAACTTGAGGCTCTGGAGCGCGGCCTGCTCCACCGGCGAGGAGCCGTACACGCTGGCGATGATGCTCCTGGAGGACGGGATCCCGTCGAGGGGCTACGGCGCGGAGATTCTCGCCAG
>JACRNN010000295.1 GCA_016234955.1 Deltaproteobacteria bacterium
CACCCTTATCACCTCGGATGAGGCCGGGATAATGATAACCGTGACGGACCTCCTCCTTAACGGGGCCGGCCTCGGCGGGCTTGAGCCGTTCGCCGTGGAGCTCGGCAAGGCGCTCGCCAACAAGATAGACACGGACATGCTATCGGCGGCATCGAGCTTAACCAACTCGGTGGGGACCTCCGGCTCCAATATGACGGAGGCCAATTTCCTTTCGGCTATCTACACGCTTGAGCTCGGGAACGCCAAAGGGCCGTTCGTAGCCGTTTTGCACCCGTACCAGGTGAGCAATCTGAGGTCGGCCATCGCGGCCACTACCGGGGCGGTGTGGGGAGGGCCCTCGGCGCCGGCCCTTGACCTGGGGTCTCTCGGCACGCTCTACGGCGTGGACGTGGTGCAGTCCTCTAACTGCGCGTCGGTAAACGTAAACGTGGACAGGCAGGGCGTGATGATGCCGCTGGGCAACCAGTCCGGCCTCGCGTACGTCCTCAAGTCAAGCGCCAAGACGGAGTTGCAGAGGGATGCGTCCCTGAGGGCTACGGAAGTAGTGGTGACCGCCGTGTACGGCTACGGGTGCGTCAATACCGCGGCAAACGGCGGAGTGAAGATAATAACCAAGCACGAGTAAGAGGTGAAAGCGCTTCGGAAGGGGTTTGATCTAAAGAACCCCTTCCGGCCTTTTAAAACAGTATGGCGATAACTGTCAATTCATTTCTAAAGCGCGGCTATGTGCCGCTTGCATGCAACCGGTACGCCGGGGTCGCGTGGCGGGGAGAGTACCTCAAGGACTTCTGGATGTGGAACAGGCAGTACGCCGAATATGGCGGCGGCGTCAAACACATACAGACGATAAAGGTGACGGACCTCAAAGAAGCCGCGCTCAGGTACTGGAGGGACGGCTGGGTCCCGCTAAAGCCGGTGGATGAGGGCCTTTTACGTATGATGGAGAAGGCGTTGAGGGGGCACAGGGGGCTTAAAAAAAATGGGGTGAAGTTCCCGGACAATGAATTTTTAAAAATGCCGGAGGAGATACCGGAAAAATATCTCGGCCCCGAGGTAAGAAGCCACCTGGGGATCAAGGACGTACAACCCCTAACGCTGAGACGCGAAGACGAACTGAGCGGGGAGCCGCTGGAGGCGTACAAAAAGACGAGGGGCGGATATTAGTGGAAAAGACGGAGAAGACCGGAAAGTGGTTCTACACCGGCCATTGCATGGAGGACGGCAAGACGCCGATAACGGTATGCGCTCACAACGAATCGCAGGAGCGCAGGCGCCTCCTCGAAGGCTTCAAGCCGGTAGAGGATATTGAAGGCAAAGGACAAGGGCCCGGGAAAAAGACGGTCAGGAGAAGAGGCGGTAATGAGAATGAGAGAGAACGAAGCCGTAGAAAGGGTCGTGGCGCGGGTCTACATGGACCGCCTCATGAAGACGGGAAGGCTTCCTGATGGGCGGGAGACCAGGGAGATTGAAAAAAAGGTCAAAGAGGCCGCCGCAGCAGAGGACAGGAAGAGACAAAAATGAGCTTTAGCGCCGATATTGAAGGACTCGATCGATTCAAAGCCTCTATGGAGGGCTTCAGAGAGGCCTTCTTTGACGACACGGCGCTTCTGGATATCGCCGGAGAGGCCAGGGACAGGGTCCTTGTAAGGACAGACGCCGGCAAGGACATATACGGAGCTGAGTTTACGCCCTACTCCAGAAGATATCGGAAAATGAAGGAGAACAGTGGCATTGACGGGAGCGTGGTGGACCTCAAGCTCACAGGCCGGATGCTCTCGGATATCTCTTTCAGCTCAGAGGGAGGGGAAGCCGCGGTCTTCTTTAAGAGCGCGGAGAGCGAGGCAAAGGCCGCTTACCATAATGGAGAAGATACTGGCGATAGCATGCCGCAACGCGCCTTTTTCGGATTGAGCGGCGAAGACAAGGATTATTTAGAGGGTCTATTTAACGAATACGCCGGCAGGATCATAAAAGAAACGAATAAAGGATAGAGAGGTCATACCATGGCGGCGTTTACATCGACAATATCCGGCAACTGGAACGACGGCGCGACGTGGGGGCTCACTTCCCCCGGTGTCAAGGGCACGGACTGGCCCGGCCTCGCGGGAGATACCGCCACGGTCGCGGCGACGCATACGGTAACCTACAATGTGTCCGAGACGAACCAGTTAGGGGCCGTCACGGTAAACGGCCTCCTCTCTTTCGCCACGAACGCGAACACGCTCCTGACCCTCGGCCACGTCGACCTGACCGTCGGCTCCACCGGGGAGCTTCGCATAGGCACGTCCGGCTCGCCGCTCCTCAAGACCTATACCGCCGAGATGGTATGGGCCACGACCGCCGACAACGCGAAGGGGCTTGTCATCACCAACGGCGGCCTCGTTACTCTCTACGGCGACCCGGCCTACTACGGAGCCAACGGATACAAGGCTCAACTCTCGGCGGACTGGACGGCAGGCCAGTCCTTCACCGTGACCGGGGACTATTCAGGCTGGAACGTGGGGGACGTCATCACCGTCCACAAGAACGCGCTTTATTCCTCCACGACCACCGACACGCAGATATTCACGATAGCCTCGGCTTCATACGCCGCCGGGGTTACGACAATAACGATAAACGAGGCCGCGCCCGCCGTGACGTTCAAGCAGTACGGCCACGTCAACGACGTCTCCCGCAACGTGAAGCTCTCGAAATCCGGGGCGACTACGACGATGGGCGCATACAACACCAACAGGCCCATCATCACGGATAACACTCTCTCGACAAACACCAACAAGGTCAACATCTTAAACTGCCTCGTAACCGGCTTTTATTCCTACACCTACACGGGGAGCGGAGGGTTCAACGCCAACTTCATGGACTGCGTATGGCGGCACGGCGCGGCCTTTATGTACGGCGGCGGATATGTCACGAACCTTACATGGTCCGGGCTTTTCTATTCCAATGGCGGCGTGAGCGGGAGCGGATTTTCGTATTACGGCGTCAATTGCACCATCAGCGGGGACATCTACGCGAACGGAGCCACTTATATCTTCAACCTCCCGACGGACTTCACATGCTCCGCCGATATCTACGGCAACAGCGGGACTGTGATAAACACGGGCTCGAACTGTACTTTCTCAGGGAATTTCTTTTCAAACGGGACGGTGATGACTGGCGCGCCTGCGACCCATAATTTTTACGGTTCTTACATCTACGGAAACACCACGGCTGTAAATCAGGCTTCGTGCAATTTCAACGGATGCGCCATAGGCTACAAGACCGACGGGACGACCGTACTGAACAACACCACGGACGTGAACATGAGCGCCGGCGCGAATTGGTATGAAGCGTACTTCAGGGGGTGCAAGATGCCCTCAAGCCTCACGATAGGCGGACGCAACACCGGAGGCCACGTCGGCTTCATCGGTTCGCAGGACCATAACCGCGTGGCCGGGGACGCCCGGAGCTATCAGGACTTCGCCGACCTCACAAGGGACACGGGGACGCTCAGGACGGGCGGGGCGGATAACTCAATCAAGATCGCGCCATTGTCCAACTGCACCAAGTGGAATCCCGTTTTTACCTATGACATCATCGAGCTTGACGTGCCTGCCTCGGCCCAGACCCGGACGGTCTACGTCGACACCTACGGATATTCCGTCTTGCCGGACGCGACCGAGCTGTATCTTGAAGCAGAATACATATCCAACGGCGCGACCTACGCCCGGACGCTCGTCAAGTCAACGGACGTGGTCTCGGCCAACGGGACGTGGACGGCCCTGAACGTGTCCTTCACCCCGGCGGCTGTCGGGCAGGTACGCCTGAGAATATACCTCAAGAAGTATCAGGCGTCCTCCGGGGTGTACGTCGACAACCGGATATACGGCACGAAGACCATCTACACCCACTGGCGGGACGGCAAGATACAGATAGACCAATCCGTCGCCGGAGGCGCGGGCGGTGTGTCGAGAGGCAGGCTATTAAACTCAGGAGGCTTCTGAAATGAGAGAGATAAAACAGAACGCGACCGCCAACGTCATGGTCTTCATGGCCGACTCGACAGACCATATAACCGGCAAGACCGGCCTGACGCTCGCGGTAACCGTATCGAAGGACGGCGCGGGCTTCGCCTCCATCACCCCGACGGTTACGGAGCGCGGCAACGGATGGTACAACGTGGCCCTCGCCACAGGCGACACCGGCACGGTAGGCGACCTCGTGGTGCGAAGCACGGCAACGGGGGCAGACCCCGGTGAGAGGACGCTGAACGTGGTGGCGAACGTGGAGGCGGACAGCTACGCTATCGTCAACCATGCCTCTTATGGCAACGCCCAGCTTGTGCGCTCCACCACCCCGGCGAATACCTTCGATGTGTCGGCCACCGGAGAGGCCGGGTTGGACTTCGCGAACATCAAACAGGCGACCGGAGCGACCACGCTTACCAATATCACCGTGCCGACGGTTACGACACTGACAGGCCATACACCTCAGACGGGAGACACATACGCGCTTGCAAACGGAGCAAATGGATTCGCCAACATAAAGAGCGACAGCGGGACGCTTCTTACCCGTGTCCCCTCCGAGGTGGCGCAGAAGTCCCATCTGGTCAACGGCACGGGAAACATCACGCCTCCTACGAACGTCGGGCTATGGGACAGAGTGGACGCGGCGGTGACGACAAGGGCCTCGGCCACGGACTACACCACGGCACGGGCGGCGAAGATAGATAACCTCGACGCGACGGTATCGAGCAGATTGGCCGGGGCCTCCTATACCGCCCCCGACAATACAAATATCGGCCTCATAAAGGCCAAGACCGATAACCTCCCCGCGGACCCCGCGAGCAACACACAGGTCAACACGAGGCTTGCCACATCGGGCTATACGGCCCCGGACAACACCACCATAGGCTTCATCCAGAAGTGGATCCTCAACAAGCTCGTCGAGGGCCCGGCCAACACATGGAAGCTCTATGACGACGACAGCGCTACGGTACTCAAGACCTGGACGTGGGACCCCAACACCACCACGAGGAGTAAGGCCGTATGAGCATAGGCATCTATAAATGGGGATGGGGCGACGGGAGCGAGAACGTGGCCTTCTGGGGATGGATAGGAGGGGCCTCAGCCGCTGTTTACAGGAACGCCTTTGTCCCATCGATAGTCATGGACTCCAACAGGGTAAAGATAGTCAGATAGAGCGGCGCCAGGGCCTGCAGATAGTCAAGACACAAGAAAAGAGGCGATTGAAATGAAGCAGCAATTCCTGAAGGACACCGCGGATACGTTCCAGACGTACATATACGAAAACAACAGGAAGACAGTAGCCTCATCGGCCGCTCTGACCGTGCAAAAGCCGGGCAGCGACGAAAAGCTCCTGGACAGCGTCCCTATGTCGATAGGAGCCGACGGGTTGCTGTCCTGCGGCCTGTCCGCGGTAGACAACTCCACAGCGGCCTTGAATTACAAGGCGACTATTGCATACACATACAACTCGGCCGCGTATTACGCAACGCTCTTCTATGACGTCGTCAACAGCAGGCTTTCAAAGGTGATAATCGACGACGATATCGCCTCCGAGCTGCCCCAACTGAAGGATAAGGGCTGGATGGTGAGGGGGAGCGCCGAGGGCGGTTCCGACACCACCATAGTGGACTCGGAGCTGATGAGGTACGAGAACGGATATTTCACCGGGGGCCTTGCCTACAGCGCAGACAAGGACGAGACCAGAGAGATAACAGATTTCGCATCGTCAACCGGCACGGTCGTTGTCGCGGGGTTCAGTTCAACGGTCGCGGCCGGAGAGAAGTACATACTCACGCGGTCATTCTCAAAGGAGATACAGAGGGCGTTCGAGAAGATCGAGGAAAAGCTGGTGAGGCTCGGCAAAAGGCCCCACCTCATCCTCGACCCATATGACCTGAGGGAGATACACATCTATTATTCCGTGGCCGAGGTCTGCAAGGGGCTTATCACGGCCAATGACACGTTCTGGTGGGAGATGTGGAAGGAGTACGAGAAGCGGGCCGATGAGGCGTTCAATGAGATCGACTTCAAGTA
>JACRNN010000284.1 GCA_016234955.1 Deltaproteobacteria bacterium
TGTTCCCTTCTGTTACCAGTTTTACCGCTTCCTCTCGAAGCTCCTTCGTGTACCTTCCCTGCGGAATCCCTTTCATTCTGACACCTCCGTCTTTGTATTTTATCAGACTTTTGGTGTCTACTTTTTCCATCTTACCTCACACGCTATTTGACAATTACCTTAGCAAAGAATGCTAGCACCTATCATCTTATACCAATTTATGTCGAATCGCAACATTGGAGCAAACTGCAACTCGATGGCGTTGACGAGTTGTGGGATATAATTTCAAACTCATTATCTCAATTCAGCACAAGCCTGCATGTGACGGAAGAACTCTTTCGTCATATGTTGCAACATGGGCTGCTTTGCTTCATTTTTGATGGTTTCGACGAACTTTGTGGTCATCGCCGATTCCCATTGAGTGCTGCAGATGTTCTTAATCAATTGGCAAGAATAGCGCAAGATTCTGACGCGAGAATGATTCTGACGACTAGGACACTTTATTGGGAATCCGAGATTGCCAACAAACCCTCCAATGTCCGAATGGAACAATTGGCCCCATTTAATACACAGCAAGCAAAAGGGTATTTTGCAAAGCACTTTCCAGGCGATATCGTCCAACGAGATCGTGCTTTTTCGTTATATCAAAATTTACAAAAAAGGGTTCAGCCACCAACAGTAGAAGGTGGGCTAAGTTCGCGTAATCTGTTTATTAATCTTCCTGTCTGCGTGAATATGGTTGCTGAATGTGTCAAGCTCGGTGCCGTAACTGACAGTGCTTATCAATTTAAACAAGGCATTGTGCGCGGCTTTCTTGATCTGATTTGTGAGCGTGAACAAGTACGACAAGGGTTATTAGCTACTGCAGGAGAGCAACTTCTTGCGTTTGAGGAACTAGCGATTGAGCACGTAGAGAACCAAGCACCTGAATTTGATATCGGACTATTAGAATTGATCGGTATCGCCCCCAAGATGTCAGCAAAATTGCTTCTCATCCTTTGTTGCGGCGAATTTTTCAGTCAAGATATAAATTTGCCTACGACTTCCTACCATATTTTTTTAAGGCACGCCATTTGTCACAATATCTTCAAGACAAACCCAGAACAATGCAAGAGGTCTCAGTAACGATTATGTCTGCCGAGGCTAATGGCAAGGGATTTGTGTTAGAACACTTGTATGATATCTGTAAGAATGTAGAATATGCAAAGCTTGGGGAAATATACCGGCAACTGCCAAAAACTGCCTATGATGCAAGGAGTTTCTTTTTTCACCTCATCAAGGTTTTTGTTGCTCACGATGCATCGCTACGCTCAAGGATAGATAAAACAGAAATGCTTTTTGGAACCCTCTGTAGAAATTCAAAGGTAATAACGGATTTAGTTGTTATAGGAAAAATTGACAATTTGGATTTTTCCAATGTCACTTTTCAAAAATGCCATTTTATCGATCTTGTTCTATCAGACTGTACCGCAAATCAAAACACACGATTCGAAGAATGTGTATTCCGTGGCGATCTTGAGTTTGTAAATTGCGCTAATAAGGATTGGGCTAGTGTCAAGCTGTGCGATACGATATTGTATCCTCCGAGCAATTTGGTTTGGGAGAAGTTTTCAGGGATTGAGATAGGTAGCAAGGAAGACCATGTAAAAGATGCTATGCGCATAGGGCTTTCGAAGTTTTGGCGCAACGGCAGGTTAAAGAGCGGTATCCGCAAATCCAATTGGACTACAGGGAGCCTTGGCCATTCTATATATTGCAAATCGCTCCTTGACGCAATGCTCCAAACTGGCCTAATGGTAGAAGAACATATTAGCGGAGTGGTAGGTGGCGGCTATATTTTTGACCGAGAATCCATAAGAGATCTCCAAAGGTTTATGGATTCTCGTCAACCTACAGGTAAAGTGCGACAAGTCTATGAGAAATTAATGAAAGCGTGATAAAGTTAACAAGTTACAAGATTCTTCGTAGCCTTCGGCTCCTCTGAATGACAACTTTGGGGACTTTTTCATGTTAACTGCTAAATTTCTATTCCCTAAAGGCGCTTGATGAAAAACGGCGGATAAAAGAGGTGAACCCGCACCTGTGAGATAGCGGACATTCGGGGGTGTACGGAAAGAACATATGGTGCTCCACCCCTACATGCCGGTAATATCCCCGTCCCTGTCAACGTCTATCCCCTCTGCATGGGGGTGAATGGGCAGGCCCGGCATGAGGAGCACGCTGCCGCAGTGGACGACCACGAAGCCCGCGCCAGAGGCTACGGTTACCCTGTCGACCGTGACGCTAAAGCCCCTTGGCGCGCCTATGAGCACGGGGTTGTCGGAGAGCGACTTCGGCGTCTTGGCCATGCAGATCGGCAGGGCCGAGAATCCGAGCCGTTCCATGTCGCGGATATCCCTTTGGGCCTCTTCCGTGAATACGACGGAGGTTGCGCCGTACATCTCCCTTGCTATCAATAGGATCTTGTCCTCTATCGGCAGGGACGCATCGTAGAGGTATTTAAAGCCGTTCTCCATTTCGCATAGGTCTACGATTGCCACCGCCGCCTCAAGGCCGCCTGCGCCGCCCTCGTCCCTTACGTCAACGGCGAACGCCTCAACGCCGTAATCCCTTATCCTCCTGATTACCTCTCCGGTCTCCTCGCCGTCGTCCCCATCGAAGCGGTTCAGCGCCACCATGCACGGCAGGGAGAACTTGCGGATGTTGTCGATGTGCCTCTTGAGGTTCTCAAGCCCCCTGACCGACGATGAGATATCGCTTTTTTTAAAGTCCACGGCGCCGCCGTGGAGGCGCAGGGCCCCGAGGGTAGCCACGATGACCACTGCCGAGGGCTTTAATCCCCCAACGCGGCATTTTATGTCGAAAAACTTCTCGGCCCCGAGCTCGGTTGAAAACCCGGCCTCGGTGACCACATAGTCCGCAAGCCCCAGGGCCATCCTTGTGGCTATGAGGCTGTTGCACCCGATAGATATGTTGCCGAAGGGGCCGCCGTGGACAAATATCGGCGCACCCTCCACGGTCTGCGCGAGGTTGGGGTTGAGGGCGTTCTTGAGGAGCGCGGAGGCGGCCCCGTCTACCTTTAAATCCACCGGCGTTACAATGCCGCCATTGCGATCGAAGGCGAGCGTCATGCGCCCTATGCGCCTCTTCAGCTCCTCGATATCGAGAGAGAGGCAGAGCGCGGAGACGACCTCAGAGGCCGCCGAGATATGGAACTCCTCGTCCCGTTCAAAGGCTGTGCCCGCCCCGACCCGCACCTTTCTCAAGGCCCTGTCGTTGAGCGCCGAGACGCGCCTCCAGAGTATCCTCTCAGGGTCTACGCGGAGCGGGTTGCCGTGGTAGATGTGGTTGTCCAGGACAGAGGAGATGAGGTTGTGGGCCGTGATCGTGGAGTAGTCGTCGCCCGTGAGCTGGAGCGTTATCTCCTCCGCGGGAATCGCCTGGGACAACCCTGAGCCTGTAGCCCCGCCCTTGGCCCCGAAAAACGGCCCGAGGCTCGGTTGCCTTATGCAGGCAAAGGCCCTGTGGCCGAGGAGCTTGAGTGATTGCGCGAGCCCTATCGTAACCGTAGTCTTGCCCACGCCCTCAGGGGTGGGGCTCATGGCCGTGACGAGTATGAGCCTCCCCCCCGCGTCGTCCATCAGGTCGTTTAAGAGCCTTGAGTCCACCTTCGCCATGTAGCGGCCGTAAGGTATCAGGCGGTCTTGAGGTATGCCTATCGAGTCAGCGACCTCTGCTATGGGCAGCGGATTAACTTTGCGCGGGAACGGGTCGTCTTTTTTCATGCGAGCCCCCTTTAACGGTTAAAGTATCGGCCAATGCATGAAAAAAATCAATTTTTTAATGTTCTGAACCCTTTAGGGTGCATCAAGCCCTGTGAGCGGCGTCCATGCGCACCAGAAAAACGTGGACTGGGCCGCTATAAAATAGATATAATATCCATACTCCACAAGACGCGCGAAGGTTATGGAAACCCGTTCAGAAGATATCGGAAAAGCCTCCTTTTTCTCGACCATCTGCACCGAGAGGTGCGGCGGGATCTGTTGCGACCCGTGGTGGGGCATAATATCGTACTCGGTCACTAAACACGGGGGGCTTTCAAACCTCCAGGGCTTCAGGGACGAGTTGGTAAAGGGGATAAAAGCGCGCGGCCGCAGGATAGTCGAGGCATATATGACGAACGAGACCCCGCCCCGGCCGCTCTTTGAATCCCCGGAGAGGTATAACGTCATCGTCAGGGGGATAGACGTAAACGGAAGCTCCGTGACGCTCAACCTGCTGGCCATGTTCGCCTTCCGCTGCGGGTTCCTGTCCGAAGGCAAGTCCTGTTCCATACACCCGTCGCTATCCGGCGGCAAGGAGATACGGCCGCCTCACTGCGGGTACACGGGCTCTCCGGAGGCGAGACCGGACGAGAAGGGGTACTGCAGGGTCATACACGCAGGCATCCCCGGCGACGGCCTTGCCGTTGACAACGCGGTAAAGGCGGAGAGGGCCGCAAGCCGGAGCCACTTGAGCAACGGGGTTGCAAGCCCGGAGGAGGCCGCCGACAGGGTGATAGACGCGCTGAGGGAGCACTGCTCGATGCGCGCGCCGCACCCCTACCCGCAACAGAAGGCCTCTGCGCCGGGGCGCAATGACCCGTGCCACTGCGGGAGCGGAAAGAAGTTCAAGAAGTGCCACGGCTGAAGTTGCCGGTCCATTGCGAACATACCTCAACAGGAGGGGATTTAAAAGATGGTGGAAGAAACTAAAGACGCGTCCATAGACGTCTCCGCTTACGCGGATGATATGATCAAGGTGATCGAGAGGTGCGAACTCGACCCAGGCAAGCTCATATTCGTAGACGGCTTCCCCAACGACGCCAACCCGTTCAGGATAGGCAAGGTCTCAAAATTAGAAAAGAAGATATACTTCAAGAGGACCATCTCCCCGGAGGAGAAGGACGCCGCGCGTAAGGCGCTCTACAGGTTCGAGGAAAAGGACCTGCGTAAGATAGACGACGACTGGTCTTTTGTCAAGCATGTGCTGCTCCATCAGATAATCCATATCCTGGCGCGCAACAAGGACTGCTACGACTGCGACAAGTGGGCCTTCTACGAGCTCAGGTTCTGACATGGCGCGCAAAGGGCCGACGGTCATCGCCAGCGGCGATTTTTGCCGCGAAGCGATCTCCGGGCAATTGATTCGATCGGAGACGGGATCGCCTCCGTCGGTTCGCAATGACGGCTATTTGAGTCTTTCCGCGGCCTGACGGCTTTCCGGGGGCTTTGGACGTGAAAAGGGCCTTTCTTATCATAACTTCAGCGCTCCTCCTTATCCTCTCTCCGTGCGCGTCAAAGGCCGGTGGTGCGGATGGGACGATAGACCTCCGCGTGCCCCATATAATACAGGAGACCGAGTTCTGGGGCTGGGCGGCCGCGGCGCAGGGGCTGTTGATGCACAAGCTCGGCCCGGCCCGCACCCCTCCGCAGTGCGCGCTCGCCGCAATGGGGTACGGCACGCCGATGGAGGTATGTTGCGCACTCAGCAGCGTATGCCTGGGCAGGACCGGCGGGCTCGTGCAGATCGAGAACATCCTTGCCAGGTTCGGCTTCCGCTATTCACACATCCCGCCCCCGCTGGACGCCGCGTCATTATATAAGATATTGGAGTCCGGCAGGCCGATAGCCGTGCACGTCTCTACAGGGGTCGGGGCGCATATCATCGTCGTCAGGGGGGTTTCTCTTGAAGGGGGCTTCGGCTCCGCAGACCCGGCCCTTTACGTAAACGACCCGGCAAGCGTCTATCCGCAGACAATGCCGTTTTCCCAGCTCAAGGGGATGTGGGTGAACGCCATAGCCGTGGGGTGAGTTTGTCGGCAACCCCCAAGGGGATGGCAAAAGGGGCGCGGGCGTATATGGACTTTGGAGAGTTCGAGATATTCGCGTTGAGCGGCGGCACGATGAGGCTCGACGGCGGGGCCATGTTCGGGGTGGTGCCGAGGCCGCTCTGGGAGAAGACCAACCCCCCGGACGGGGATAACCGGATACTGCTCGGCCTGAACGCCCTCCTTATAAAGACCCCGCGCCAAAATATCCTCGTCGATCCCGGCATGGGCGGCAAGGGTGACGAAAAATTCCGCTCGAGGTACTGTCTGGACAAGGAGAGCTCGCTCGGCATGGCGCTCAAGGACGCCGGGTTGATTGAGGACGACATAACGGTGGTAATAAACACCCACCTCCACTTCGACCATGCGGGCGGCAACACGGTATTCGATTCGGGCGGATTGAGGCCCGCTTACAGGAACGCGCGCTACCTGGTACAGCGCGGAGAGATCGAGGCCGCGCTCAACCCGAACGAGAGGACGAGGGCGAGCTACCGGCCCGAGGACTTCATGCCTATATTGGACGCCGGGCTCTTCGACCTCCTCGATGGCGACGCCGAGGTCGCGGACGGCGTGTCGGTCTTCAGGACCCCTGGCCACAACCGGGACATACAGCTCGTCAAGGTGGAATCAAAGGGCAGGAGGGCTATTTTCCTCAGCGATACCATCCCGACCACAGCCCATCTCAAGTACCCATATATAGCCGGGTACGACCTATTTCCGATCGAGACCCTCAAGGCCAAAAAAGAGATTATAGAAGAGGCGGCAAGGCGGAGACGGCTCCTTGTGTTCTCGCACGACCCCTGCCATGCGATGGGGTATGTGTCGATTAAGGAGGAGGGGCCGGTGTTTGAAAAAATAGCTTGAGGAACCTTTAAAAATTCTACTTATGTGGTCATTCTGAGCGAAGAATCTCGCTTTTTGCTCAGGACACTCTCCGCGAAGAATCCTATCTTTAAATGATCCGGCGAATCACGGGATTGCCCGACCCCTCACTCTGCTGGCGGGTTCAATTTTGCAGATTGAACCCGAATGATTCATAGTTGTCAGACGAACTTTTGGGTTCAGGTTGCAAACCTGAACCTGCAAGAAGTAGGTTGGGCTGAGGCATGAAGCCCAACAAATCAGGAACAATGTTGGGCACGAAAGACCTGTGCCCAACCTACAAAACTGAACCTGCAAGAAGGACAAAGAGCCGGTGTTTCAACCGATACCGTAGGGGCCTGTGCCGCACCCCCCTCTACAGCGACCTCAAAAACTCCACGAGGTCCGTCCTCTCCTGCCTGGTGAGGCCCAGGTGGAAGAGTTCATTATAGTGGTCTACGACCGATCTCAGGTCCTGGAACCTGCCGTCATGGTAGAACCCGCCCTTCGTCTTCGTGAAGAGCCCCTTTAACGGGGTCGTCCTGTAAAGGCGCCCATCGAAAGAGCGTGACGCGATAAAGCCGTCCGCGCCGATAGAGGAGGCCGAGTGCATGGGCCAGCCCGGCTCCGTATAGAGCGGCGGGACATGGCACTTGGCGCAGGTCGCCTTACCCTCGAACACGGCCCTGCCGCGCTCCGCCGCCGTGGCGTCGAAGTAGCCGGACGGCGGCGTCGGCACCGGCATGGCGAGCTCGAAGAAGTTGAGGGCGGCGAGCTTCGGCGTGACTACATCGGGCGTGTTCCTCAGCGACCAGTCCCCGGTCCGGAAAGATACCGGGAACCTTTCGTCCTCGCTCAGCCTGATGTCGAAGAAGGTGCCTTTGCCCCTCATCTGCGTGTTGACCTCATAGGCGTTCCAGTACGCGAGCGACCCCATCCCCGTATAAGAATTCAGGCCGACGCCCGCAAGCCCGAATATGGATGGTATGAGGGTAGCCCCCTTCGCGTCCGCGCCGACCCCTTTGCCGTCGTTTAAAAAACGCGGGTCGAACCTGCCGGGGCCCCAGCCCGCAAGGGTCTTTGCCACGGAGGCCGTATCAACGCCTATCCTGTCTGAGATGGCCTTGAGATTCGGCGAAAGGGATATTATCCCGCCGAAGTCGAGGTCCCTGTTTGGCCAGCCGTCAAGCCTGTTGCCGACCCCCAGGGCGTACGCGTTATCGACGGTGGAGTGGCATAGCGAGCAGTTGATGCCGATGGACTTCAAGCCCCCCTTCTCGTCAAAGAAACCCTTGAACCCGACGATAGCTCCGGTCTTCAAGAGCTCGATGGTCGTGGCCGGGTCGTCGAACTCCGGGGATGTCCCTTCCTTGAGGGTATTTAAAAGCCCGGCCCTGACCTTGACGACGTCTATCTTAAGCCCCGCGTCGAGGGCGGCCCTAAGGCTCAAACCCCGCCCCGCCCCGTTATTCTTTTCCCCGGCGATTGCCTCATGGAGCTTGAGCGCACCGCCCCAGAAGGTCTCGCTCCCGAACGTCTCGTGGCGGAACGTATCCCTGCCTTCCTCTATCATCCGCTTCGAATACGCGGCTACCGTATCCTCCAGCCTGTCATCATCCCGCGCGGCCTGCATCTGCGCCTGATTGCACCCGGTAATCATCAGAAGCGACAGCGGCATTAAAAAGACGAGCGCCTTGATCCCTCTCATACTTGAAAGATGTCCCATAGGCCGACCCCTCAAAGCTGTTTTTTTAGCGTTCTGAAACCCCAAGGGCTTCCAAGCCCGGGGAGTGATCATTGAAAATGCATGGCGGGCGCGAGGCCCGCGGCTCGAAGCTCCCCGCGGCTTTTCCGCGGGGAATGCGCTCGCTATGCATTTTCAAAAGACGCGCAAAGGTACTGGAGGGGCACGTCTCAGCGCCAGCGCCGTCCACCCGACTGAAGTGGGATTTGTTATATTTGTATATATTTTTCTCTGCTTGTCAAGCCATAAAAAGCCGCTCAGTCAATCCCTGCCGATCAATCGGTAATTGAAGCAGGGCAAGGTGAACCGGCTCCAGGCGTTTGCAGGCTGGCGGTGCGCGCTGTCCCGGCTAAAACTTCACGCCGATGAAGCTGCCGATGAGGAGGATGTTAAAAAAGATAATCACCGCGGCGCAGAGGTACATAAGCAGGTTCTCAAAGCGCCCGTTCGCGTATGCGCCCATCACCCTACTGCTCCGCGTAAGGACTATCAGCGGTATGATGGTCAGCGGCAGCTGTATGGAGAGCGCCACCTGGCTCCATATAAGGGCCGTATACGTATCGGAGAGCACGGTCATGATGAGCATCGCGGGAAGGGCCGTCAAAAGCACGCCGACGCGGAACCAGGAGGTCTGCGGGTCTTTCTCCTTGCCGAGGAACCCCGTGAAGACCGTGCCCCCCGCAAGGCACGCGGTTATGGAGGACGAGAGCCCGGCGCAGATAAGGGCCGCCGCGAAGAGAAACTCCGCCAGGTCCCCGGCAAGGGGTTTCAGCGTCTGGGCGGCCTGGGCTATGTCGCTCACCCGGACTCCGTTCCTGAAAAATACCGCGGCCGCGACGACGACCATGGCGCAGTTTATCAGCCACCCGGCCCCCATCGCAAAGAGCGTGTCCATGAACTCATACCTCAGGAGCTGCCTCTTCCTCTCTTCGTTATCGGCACTGTAGTCCCTCTTCTGTATCACCTCTGAGTGGAGATAGATGTTGTGCGGCATGACCACGGCGCCGAGCATCCCCATCGCGATAAGTATCTTAGAGGAGTCTATCGACGGGATGACGCTCGCCGCCGCGGCCAGCCCCCATTGAGGCTTCACGATATAGAGCTCCAGCAGGTAGCAGAAGCCGATTATGGATACGAGCGATATGACGATATGCTCTATCTGGTCGTACTTCTGCACGGTGACAAGGACGAGGATCACGACTCCAGCTACGGCGCCGGAGTAAGCGAGCGGCAGCCCCGATATTATGGTAAGCCCTATGGCCGCCCCGAGGAACTCCGCCAGGGCGGTGGCCACGCACGCAAGCATTATGGAGCCGCCGATTATATAGTTGGACCACGAGGGGAACCATTGCCTGCACGACTCGGCAAGGCATCTGCCGGTGACTATCCCGAGGTGCGCGGACATGTGCTGCAGGAATATGAGCATGAGGGTCGATAGGGTTATCACCCAGAGGAGCGAGTAGTTGAATTCCGACCCCGCCGCGATGTTCGTCGCCCAGTTCCCGGGGTCGATAAACCCGACGGTCACCAGGAAACCGGGGCCCAGGTACCTCAGGAGCTCGAGGTTGAGGGTGAGCCTCGCCGACTTTTTTACCTTATAGAACGCCTCTGTCAATCCCATATGGCTGTTCGACCTTCCAGACGATTCTGTTTCTAACGTTCTGAAAACCCCCTTGGGTCTTGAGCCCGGGGAGGTATCATTTGAGCGCAATGAAAAAAGGAGCTTTACCGTTTACAATATACCATAAAACGCGCATACGTGACCCCTTAACGTCTCCGTGTCCACGCCGGTTTTGAACATGCATAGCGAGCCCATTCCCCGCGGCAAGCCGCAAGGAATCTTCAAGAGATAGAACGCCGCACATAAAAAACTCGCGGACAATATTTTTTTCTTTGACATTCTTTGACCTTTTGGTAATAATTCAACTGCCCTGATATTAACGGAGAATATGAATTGACTCTTATGGCCTATAACGAAGCCCCGGCGCTCAAAAGAACGCCACTGCACGATGTCCATACGGCCCTCGGGGCAAGGCTTGTGAATTTCGCCGGCTGGGGAATGCCGGTGCAGTACACCGGCGTAATAGAGGAGCACCTGAACGTGAGAAGGGCCTGCGGGCTCTTTGACGTAAGCCATATGGGGGAGATAGAGATCTCCGGGGCGGGCGCCCACGCCCTCGTCCAGCGCCTCTTTACCAACGATATCGACCGGGTCGGCGACGGGCAGTGCCAGTACACCCTGCTATGCTATCCCCACGGCGGCGTCGTGGACGACTGCATCGTCTACCGTTACAACAAGGGCCGTTTCCTCGTATGCGTGAACGCCTCGAATACCGGCAAGGTCTTGGCGTGGATAGAGTCCCGGGCCTCTGCCCAGGGTGGCCAGGGGGGGGCGGCGCTCGTGGAGGACCTGAGCGACAACTACGCCCAGCTCGCGCTCCAGGGCCCGGCCTCGGCTGATGTGCTGAGGCCGCTGATGGATATAGAGCCGGAAGATATAGAACACTTCCACTTCGTAATGTGCGAGCTTAAAGGCGGGGTAGAAGCGCTTGTCTCCAGGACGGGGTATACGGGCGAGGACGGCTTTGAGATATATTTGGAGCCCGAACACGCCGTTGACGTATGGCAGGCGTTGATGGATTCCGGCAGGGTACACGGCATAAAGCCCGCCGGGCTCGGGGCAAGGGATACCCTTAGGCTTGAGAAGGGCTACCCGCTTTACGGCCATGAGCTGAGCGAGGATATAACCCCGATAGAGGCCGGACTCAAAAAATACGTCAGGTTCAACAGGGACTTCATAGGGAAAGAGGCGCTTGAGAAGCAGGCGGCCTTCGGAGTCGGGAAGACGCTCATCGGTTTTCAGATGACGGCCCCCGGGATACCGCGTGCGGGGTATGAGCTTAGCGTGGACGGGAACAAGGCCGGATGGGTCACAAGCGGCACGCTCTCCCCCTCTTTGAATGTCGGGATAGGCATGGGATACGTAGACGCGTCCGTCAAGGCCGGCGAGATGGACGTAATTATAAGGAACAGGCCGGTCAGGGCCAGGGTCGTCAAGCTCCCCTTTTACAATAGACCCTCTTGAAAAACTGGTTATCGGTTATCCGTTATCAGTAACCCGATAACCGTTTACCGATAACCGATAACTTTTATATGAACCCACAGGGGCTTGAAACCCCCAAGGGATGCAGAACGCCAAAAAAATGAACCCACCAGGGGCTTGAAACCCCCAGGGGATGCAGAACGCCAAAAATTTACGCGGTATCATATATATATTTTTTTCAAAGAACGAAAGGAGATATCACATGGAGTTCCCGAAGGACTTCAAATACACCAAGGAGCACGAATGGATCAAGGTCGAGGGGAATATCGCCACCGTGGGCATAACGGATTACGCCCAGGACTCGCTCGGTGACGTGGTCTACGTCGAGTTGCCGCAGGAAGGCGGCGCGGTGACCAAGAACGAGCCTTTCGGAGTGGTGGAGTCGGTTAAGGCGGTTTCAGACCTATACTCTCCTGTAAGCGGCAACGTGACGGAGGTAAACGACGCCATAATCGACAGCCCCGAGGCCATAAACGAGGACCCGTACGGGGACGCCTGGATGATAAAGGTGGAGATATCAAGCGCCGATGACCTCGGCGACCTGCTGAGCGCCGAGGATTACCAGAAGTTCATAGAGGAAGAGAAGTAGAGTACGTGCCATACATCCCGCATACTGAAAAAGATATTGAAA
>JACRNN010000285.1 GCA_016234955.1 Deltaproteobacteria bacterium
GTGGGGTACGAGGAAGGCGGGTATCTCACCGAGGCGGTAAGGAGGCGCCCATACTCGGTCATACTCTTCGACGAGGTGGAAAAGGCGCACCCGGACGTATTCAACCTCCTCCTCCAGATACTCGACGACGGGAGGCTTACCGACGGCCACGGCAGGACGGTGGACTTCAAGAACACCGTCATAATAATGACCTCGAACACCGGCAGCCAGTACATAACCGAGCTCGGCGACAAGGAGTATGAAGAGATAAGGAAGCGCGTCACCGAGGTCCTCAGGGCGACGTTCAAGCCGGAGTTCCTCAACAGGGTCGACGATATAATCATATTCCACCCCCTTACGAGGGAGTATATGCAGAGCATCGTGGAGATACAGCTTGAGAGGCTCAAGAGGCTCCTGAAAGACAGGAACATGGAGATAACCCTTACCGACAGGGCCAAGGTACATCTGTCCGAGGCCGGGTACGACCCGGTCTTCGGCGCGCGGTCGTTGAAGAGGCTCCTGCAGAAGGAGGTGCAGGACGCCCTTGCCCTTAAGCTCCTTGACGGCGAGTTCGGCGCGGACGACAGGGTGCTGATAGATTATAAGGACGGGCGCCTGACCTTCGACAAGGCCACGGAGCCCGCCGGGGCCTGACAAGTACCGAACGTCCTTGACAAAATGCCGATTATAAAATACATTAAAAGCGTCCGCGTTTTTTAACGTTCTGAAGCCCCCGTGGGTCTCAAGCCGGGGTCGTTTCACTCTTTTAACGTTCTGAAACCCCTATGGGTCTCAAGCCCGGGTGGTTTCATACAACGCACGGTCCTGGAAATACAGGACAGAGGAGGTCTGTGTGGCCCCTACAAAATGGGATCCGTTTAAGGACATTCTGACCCTTCAGGAGCGGATGAGCCGCATCTTTGACGAGACGCTTTTGAAGTACAAGGGCTCCCCCGGCATATCGGGCAACGCATGGTACCCTCCGGTGGACATATACGAGAGCGAGGACCACATAGTGCTCAAGGCCGAGCTTCCCGGCGTCGACGTCGACAACGTGATGATAGAGATACATGACAACACCCTGGTGCTCAAGGGCGAACGAAAGCAGGGCAGGAAC
>JACRNN010000286.1 GCA_016234955.1 Deltaproteobacteria bacterium
GTAGTAGAGGTCTTCCCTGAACCTGTTGTTCCTTATCTCTTCCTTCAGGTCCTTTATGGTGGCCGCCACGACGCGCGTGTCGATCTTTACCGGCTTCGTGTCCCCGACCCTCCTTACCTCGCCTTCCTGAAGGGCCCTCAGAAGCTTTACCTGAAGCTCAAGCGGCAGGTCGCCCACCTCATCCAGCAGGATGGTGCCGCCGTCGGCCTCCTGAAATAGCCCGGTCTTGGTCCTGTGCGCGTCCGTGAAGGCCCCCTTTACGTGGCCGAACAGCTCGCTCTCGAGGAGCGGCGCGGGGATGGCGCCGCAGTTGATCGCCACGAACGGCTTCTGGGCCCTCGCCCCTCCGTAATGTATGGCCCTGGCCACGAGTTCCTTGCCCGTCCCGCTCTCTCCGGTTATAAGCACCGAGGCCGGGTAGTCCGCGACCTTTTTCACCAGGTTCAATATCTCAAGCATCTCCGCGTCTTCGGTGACGATGTGCTTGAAGTCGTACTCGCCCCGCTTCTCCTCCTAGAGCCTCGAGTTCTCCTGCTTGAGCGCCTCCCTCTCCTCGGCCTTCCTTATCGTCAGTATTATCTCGTCCGTCCTGAAGGGCTTGGAGACGTAGTCATAGGCCCCGAGCTTCATGCACTCCACCGCGATGTCCATGGTCCCGTAGGCGCTCATCATTACGACCGTGCTCTCTATCCTCCTCTCGCGGAGCGCGTTGAGGAACTCAAGGCCGTTCATGCCGGGCATCTTTATGTCGCTCAGGATGAAGTCCGGGGCCTCGCCGCCATCGAGCGCCTCGAGGGCCTTTTTCGCGTCGGCCGCGGCTCTTACCTCATAGCCCTCGGCCCTGAGGAGCACCGAGAGCATGTGGCGCAGAGATTCTTCGTCATCTACTATCAATACCTTCTTCATATCCTCCGGCCTATGAAACCTCCCCGGCCTCAAGGCCCAGAGGGTTTCAGAACGTTAAAAAAATGAACCACGACGGAGCAAGCTCCGGGGTGTCATTAA
>JACRNN010000012.1 GCA_016234955.1 Deltaproteobacteria bacterium
GGGCTTGTGCCACCATTCGTCGAACGAGACCTTCCTGAACTTTACGCCCGGATTCAGCCCGAGCCGTGGGGTGTACCTGGATGAGCCGCCTTTAAAGACGGGGAGCGCCAAGCCGCTGAACGGAAGTCCTATCCGCGGGTCGTATTCAGGGCAGTTGTCATAGAAGTATATCGTCCTCTGGACGTGGAGCCGGTCGAGGATGGATGGGCAGACCCCCGTGTCCTGGACAATGGCCCTGACGCAGACCGCGAGCCTGTGCGCCTCCGCACCGAAGAGGTTGTCGTACGACTCCGAGGCGTCCTTCATGAAGCCAAGGAGGTCTTTCAGGAATTTTTTGAGATCGCTCTCTTCCTGCGGGATGGTCATCATATCCCCGGCGTCATCTTACTTACGTCGAAAAGACGCTCCACTGGTCTTGAGGCGCGGGTATAAAAGATGTATCAGGATACGGAAACACTCAAAATAGAACAGGTTGCTCAAAAAGTTACAGATGCGAGGAGTCGAGAAAGTGAGGAATGAGGCGTACTTTGGCCGTACGCCGCAGTGACGAACGCCGAGACGACAAAGCAGATGTGACTTTTTCAGCAACCTGCTATCAGAAAAGATCGGGGAGTTGGGCCTTCAGGGATATGAGAAGCTCGTGGGTTATCTGGCGCACGCTGGCGAACATGACGGCTATCATCTCGGAGTCGGTTTCGCTGAGTTCCTCTGCCTCAACCGCCTGGTCAGGCGTCTTATTGCCCGTCAAGGCCGCGAAGGCCCCGGAAAGATTATGGTCCGCAGACCCAACGGGGGAGTTCGCCACCCCCTGCAGTATCGACTGGCGCGAAAGGGCGATGTTCTTCGACTCGTCGACGTAGACCTTCTTGTTCCACCATAGGTCGAAAGGCGACTGCTTTTGAAGCGCCGGATTGCCTCCAAGCCTCGGCACATACCTGTGGGTCGATTTGCCGATAGTCACTATCGCAAGGCCGCTCATCGGCAACCCGATCTTGGGGTTGTAATCCGGGGATTCGTCGTAGAAAAAGAGCCTGTCTTTTACCCCCATCCGGCTCAGGAGGGATTTGGCCCCGCCCTCGTCATTGACGATTATCTGGATGACCGCCGCGAGACGGCGCGCTTCCCCGGGGTGGCCTCCGTCAAACGAGGCGGCGGATTTTTTAAGGAAGTCTACGAGATCCTTCAGACGGCTTTCCAGATCACTTCTGACATCTGTCATTTTAAAACCTCGTTCTTAATGTGGCTTTTAAATGGCGGTCCTAACGGGATTCGAACCCGTGTTTTAGCCTTGAGAGGGCCACGTCCTGGGCCTCTAGACGATAGGACCGTTTTTTATTATCCAAAAAGTATACGATAGTTGATACACGGTTGTCAATAGTATTGAAAGGGGCAATCGGAAAAAATATCTGATTTTCAGAGTCACCCGTCCGGGATATTAAGAAAAAGTAAGTTTCATGCTAATGTTAATTTAATCTTTTGCCGATATAATATTATATAGGTTGGACTGCCGCGCATTATCGAAAAGGAGGTTCCTATGGCCAGTAAGATAGAAGTTGAAGATGTGGTAACGCTGGATGACATATTTGAAAAGGAATTTTCCACGGTTTCAGGGGGTGAGAGCGCGGCGCAAGAGAGGGGCGACAGGACGCCGGAGGGGATATATTTCCTCCTGGAGAACTCCTGCGTCCTGATATCGAGCAGGAGGACGTGCAACAGCCCGCATTAGCAGGCCGTTCAGGGCGATAATCCGAAGCCGCCGGCATTGCCAGGCGGCTTCGGCGGGTCTCAAGGGCCGGGTCTTAAAGACCCGGCCCTTTTTTTTGTTTTTATGGTCTTTCTCCTTACCGGGTGCGCTTTCCCTTGACAGGCCGGAGGGCTCTAAATTAGTATATGATTATCGCTGGAGGCGGCATGAAGAGGGACTACCTGGAGGTCAAGAGGCTACAGGACCTCACGCTTGAGGCCTTTGACGGATTGAGCGCCGGGGAGGCCGGGCAGATGTGCGGCCTTGTCGCAAAGGAGTCGCTCGACAGGGGTTTTACCTACCAGCGCGAGGGCGGGAAGATAGAGACCATGAGCCTGATGCTCGTGCCCGCGTTCTTCACGCAAGAGCAGTCGTCGTATCTGCGCAGGCTCTCATACGCCATCCAGAGGGGGGTCGATGCGGTATTCAGGGCGTATTTCAATGACAGCCTCCTCAGGGAATTGTTGCCGCTTCAGGAAGAGGAGCTCGCCTGGATAATGGGCGTCGGCAAGGACGCCCAGGCCCTGAGCGGCCCGATCTGGTGCAGGCTCGACGCGCACTTCCATATGAAGCAAAGCGACTGGAAGGACAGGATCTCGGTCTTCGAGATCAACTCCTGCGCAGTCGGGGGCATACATTACAGCCCCGTGGCGGCCTCCATCTTCATGGATGCCATACTGCCCTTCCTCCACGCGAAGTTGCCCGCGGCGCGGTTCCTCAACAGGAACCCGGATGCGAGGGACATGCTGTACTCGCAGTTGGCCGCCCATGCCGGGGCTATAGGCCGCCATACCCTCAATATCGTATATTCAGAGGACACGACCCTCAGCGAAGGCATAACCGAGGGCCCATACATCGTCGAGCACTGGAGGAAAAAGGGCGCTCAAGCCCGCCTTGCCGACCCCAGGGAGCTCTACGTCAAGAACGGGGAGATATACTTCAAAGACACCCCGGTGGACGTCATATACAGGAACTTCGAGCTCTCCGACATCATCGAGATGGAGAAGGAGGGGGATGATACCTCCGCCATCAGGTTCGCCTTCGCCAATAACCGCGTCATATCATCCCTGAGCGGGGACTTCGACCACAAGTCCATGTGGGAGGCGCTCGGGTCAGGCAGGTTCGACCGCTACTTCTCCCCCGAAGACGCCGCCCTCTTTAAAAAGCATCTGCTCTGGACAAGGACGCTCAGGGATTTGAGGACA
>JACRNN010000013.1 GCA_016234955.1 Deltaproteobacteria bacterium
TACGCTCAGATGCTGGAAGGAGGGTGACTCCGTGAAGGCATCCGTCGAGGACACCGGGTGCGGCATAAAAGAGGATGACCTCGGCAAGATATTCGAGCCGTTCTTCACCACGAAGCCGGTGGGCGAAGGGACCGGCCTGGGGCTCTACGTCGCGTACAGGATAGTGACAAGGCACAGGGGCGCGATAGACGTGGAGAGCAAGGAAGGGAAAGGGACCGCTTTCAAGCTTACATTCCCCGCGAGCCCTGAGGCCGGCAGGTTCGCGGCAGCAGGCAAACAAAATACTACAGCCTAAAGGCGGTAGCTTCGAGTTCGGCTACAAGCCAACTGAAGTAATACTACCGCTTACCCCTCACCCCTCACCCCAACCCTCTCCCGCAAGGGTAGAGGGGGTTTCTAAATGCCTCCCCTATCCACCAGCTCAACGTCCCTCCCGCGCCCCGGGGGCGTTCTCAGTAAGCCGCCGACTTGTCCATGTCGCCTATAGGCCTGACGAAGGTATACTTGAAGGGCTCCACCACGAGCTTTCTGGCGGCAAGGCCGACGCTCATCGTCGGCAGGGTGAACGGCAGGCCCACGACAAAAAATGCCGCGCCCGCGGCCACGGACGCCACGCCGAGCGGCCTTATCAGGATGATATCTAAGGCTATTTCAGTGCCCGAAGGCTCCTTTTCCTCATAAGCGAGGGAAGTGGCCGGCACAGAGCAGAGGAGCACGGAAACGGTGAGGATTACCGCAAATATCTTTTTCATGGCATACCCCGTATTTGATGGAAGGTTATACGGCTCCCGTTTTCAAACTAACTTTACCAGCTTATATATTAACCTGTATCCCGTCAATTTGCAAGCAGACAGAAATAGATGGGCAGAGCCCTCCATCACCCCCGGATGAAACCCTGCACGGCTGGGCGGACGGAGCGCGTTTTAATCATCCTCTCCTCCACAAGGCTCCTCAACGACGGATGGTATGGGCCGCATACCAGATTCTTCTCAAGCCCGCCCGAGGCATGGAGCCCCATCCTTATAACCGGTATGCGCGCCTCGGTGAAAAGCCCGAGTATCTCCCCGCACACCTCTACCGTCTCATCGAGGGTCCAGGGGCTGTAGTCCCCAGCGAGATACATCCTGTGAAGCGCCGTCCCCTTGAAGACGAGCGCCGGGTACACCCTCACGAAGGCCGGGGCAAGCCTTATTATCTCCCTCGCGGTATCGAGCGCTGAAGAGACGGTATCTCCGGGGAGCCCGGGCATGAACTGGTGTCCCACCTTGAACCCAGAGGATTTGAGGAGCGTCGTGGCAAAGACGGTATCTTGCGCCACGTGGCCCCTGCCCGACAGCCTCAGTACCTCATCCGACATCGACTGGACCCCGAGCTCCACGATATCCACCCTATACTCCTTGAGGTATTCAAGCACATCCGGGGAGATACGGTCCGGCCTGGTGGAGATACGCACCCCGTCGATTCTCCCGTCCAGGACGTACCCGCGCGCCGCCTCAAGGTACTCGATCTGCGCCCCTCTATCAAGGGCGGTAAAACTCCCGCCGTAGAAGGCTATCTCCTTCCTGCCCGCACCCCTCCATGTGGAGAGATACGCCTCGATAGTCTCTACCGCGTCCCTGACCTCCGGGGGGTTCTTCCCGCCGGTTATGGACTCCTGGTCGCAGAAGACGCACCTGTTCGGGCACCCTCCGAACGGTATGAATACCGGTATTATGAGCTGCTTCCTGCGCGACATCTTTTAGTGTTCCTTTCGGATATTACGATAAAAACAACTTCTCCTTCGGATGCCCCGGTTCTTACCGCGGCATGGTTCATTGTCCCCTTCGGGTATGATCAATCCGTCCGGTCGAGCGCGCCGTTGCGCCTTGATGTAAGTCTTTTGAGCGCCTCTGCCGCGGCCAACTGCTCCGCGTCTTTCTTCTTGTTGGCCGACCCCGTCCCGAGGACCTCGCCGCCGACCGCGACCTCCACCTCAAAGACCTTCCTGTGCGGCGGGCCCTCTTCCCTCAAGAGCCTGTAGACCGGGGCCTCCTTAAAGACCCTCTGCGTCAGTTCCTGAAGGCTCGGCTTAAAGTCGAAGTAGCCGTGCTCCGCGAGGCTTGCGTCTATCAGGGGATTGAATATCCCCTCTATGTATGAGAACGCCTTGCGGAACCCGAGGTCGAGGTATATGGCCGCTATGAGGGCCTCGAAGACCCCTGCAAGTATGGTCGGGTTCTCGCACCCGCCGGAGCTCCTCTCGCCTTTTCCAAGCAGGATATAGTCGTTCAGGGAGGCCTCCCTGGCGAGCTTCGCCAGGGTGTGCCTGTTGACGAGCCGGGCGCGGAGCCTCGTGAGCTCCCCCTCCTGGATCCCGGGGTACCTCTCGTAGAGGATATGGCTTATGGCGTTTGAGAGCACCGCGTCCCCGAGGAACTCGAGCCTCTCGTTGGATTCGCGGCAACCGAGTCTGCCCGCCTCTTTCTCGTTGAGGAAAGACCTGTGTATGAAGACCTTTTTCAGCAGGGCCGCGTCCTTGAACTTGAACGGCAGGGCGCTTTCAAACGCCTCAAGCGGCTTTTCTTTTTTCACTCTCCACCATCCATGCTCAAACAAAGGTCTGACGTATGCGCCCCTCATCCCGTCACCGTCAATCCCCGCGAGCCGCACTTGCGCGAGGGTGTTCTTGAGCGAGTCCCCGCCTTCAACGGATACGTGTATGTAGTTGCGCGCCCTGCCCTTGAGAAGCCCTGTTTTTTTATCCCTCGAAAACTCCACGAGCACCTCCGAGGTCTTGCCGATGAAAGCGGCGTGGAAGGCCGCCCTTTTAAGCCCGTCCAACTCCTTGAGCCTTTGGCACCTCTCCTTGACGGCCCCCTGAGAGACCTGGGCGCCGTACCCGGCGGCAAGGGTATTGCGCCGCTTCGAGAACGGGAATATGTGCATGTATGAGACCGGCAGGTCCCTTAAGAGCGCGAACGTGTTCTCAAACTCCCTCTCGCCCTCGCCGGGGAACCCGGCCATTACGTCCACGCCTATCGATATCTCGCGGACGGATGAGGCGAGCTTACTCACCTTTTCGGCGAAGACGGCCCTCGTGTAAGGCCGTTTCATATTCCTTATGACCGTGTCATCCCCGCTTTGCAAGGGCAGATGAAGGTGGTTGCAGACCCTTGAGCCCCCGCTCAATATCTCGACAAGCTCGTCCGTCGCCTCGTCCGGGTCGAGCGAGCTCAGGCGGAAGCGGCACGGCCAGCCCCTCTTCTCAATGAGCCTGAGCACGGAAGAGAGCTCGATTGGCGGGGTCAGGTCCCGTCCGTAGGCTCCGAGGTGTATGCCGGTGAGGACTATCTCCCGGAACCCGGCCTCGACGAGGGCGTCCATCTCTTTTTCCACCTCTTTGAGCGGCAGGCTCCTGGATTCGCCCCTGGCCATCGGTATTATGCAGTAAGAGCAGTTTCTGTAGCACCCTTCCTGTACCTTCAGGGCGGCCCTAACCCTGCCCGAAGAGGTCCTGGCCCGGAGCGTAAACGGGGTACCTGCTCTGGAGTCCCCGACTATCGTAACCGGGGGTCTTACGCGCCTGCCCTCGAGTATGCACTCAAGGACCTTCCCCTTATCCGGGTTGCCAAGGATATAGTCGACCCCTTCGATACAGCCGACCTCATCGGGGGAGACCTGCGCGTAGCAACCGGTGACGATGACTATTGCCCCGGGGTTCATCTTCCGTGCCTTCCTTATGAGCCGGCGGGACTCGCGGTCGGTCTTGGCCGTCACCGTGCAGGTGTTTATTACGTAAGCGCCGGCATGCGAAAGGCCGTCCACGGTCTCCATGCCCGCGCCCCTCAATATATCCCCGAGGGCGGATGAGTCGTACCGGTTCGATTTGCAGCCGAGCGTGGTTATGGATACCTTGAAGCTCCCCCTATGCCCAAACCGCGGGGAATCTTCGGCATGTAAGGATGTATCCATATCCGATTCGCTCGCTTGACCCCGCAACAGGTTGCGGGCTGGACGCTCGCTATGCATGTTCATCGGTCTTCTCCATGGCAAAACTGCCCGGCAAGCCTGCCGGCCGCCCCCTCATCCCTCGGCCCGCTCTATCCATCCCCCTCCCACGACCTCGTCGTTGTCGTAGAAGACCACGGCCTGGCCCGGGGTGACGGCCTTCTGCGGCTCGACGAACCGGACCTGCGCCTTGCCGGACGAGAAGCCGACTATAGATGGGACCCCGGCGTGTCTGTAGCGTATCTTTGATGAGACCTTCAGCTCTCCCCTTTCGGCCATCTCCCTTGCCCTCTCGTTTATCCAGTTTACATCCGAGGCGACAAGCCCGCCGGCGTAGAGCTCCCCAACGGGGCCGACCACGACCCTGTTCTTCAATGCGTCTAATTCGAGCACGTAAAACGGCCCGCCAGGGAGGTTGAGCCCCTTCCTCTGCCCTATAGTATAATTGTATATTCCCCTGTGCGTGCCTATAGCCCTGCCGGCCGTGTCCACTATCTCGCCCATACCCTGGGGTACCCTTGAGGAGAGGAAATCCGAGTAGCTCGGCTCCTCCACAAAGCATATCTCCTGGCTCTCTTTCTTATCAGAGGTCTTGAGCCCCATCTCTCTGGCGATGGCGCGCACCTCCTCTTTTCTCAAGTCCCCGAGGGGGAAGAGCACCCTTTTAAGCTGCTCCCGCGTCATCGTGAAGAGGAAGTAGCTCTGGTCCTTGGCCGGGTCGGCCCCCTTGAGGAGCTTCATCCCGTCAACGTTGCTCGCTATCCTCGCGTAGTGGCCGGTGGCCAGGAAGTCGGCCTCGAGGGAGATGGCCTTTTTCAGAAGGACCTCGAACTTGAGGACCTGATTGCACTTGACGCATGGGTTCGGGGTAGACCCCCTTGAGTAGCCGTCGATGAAGTAGTCCACGACCTCTCTTGAAAAGGCCTCCTCGACGTTGACCACGTAGAAGGGCACGCCGAGCCTGTCGGCCACACCCCTTGCGTCGTATATGTCGTCAAGCGAGCAACAGCTCCCGGACGTAGCGCCTGAGAGGTCCTCCTTTTTGGAGTAGTCCCAGAGCCGCATCGAGACGCCTATGCAGTCGTAACCCTCTTTTTTAAGAAGCGCGAGTGCGGTGGATGAATCCACCCCTCCGCTCATCGCCACCACCGCTCTTTTCATATCTTTACCCTGTCGCGTCTGAACGTCTTATTCTCTCTGATTTTAACAAGCATAGCGAGCGAATCTCAATAGACATGTACCTTATTTGAAAATTCCCTGTAGCCCGCTACAGGGAATTTTAGCGGAGAAACGCCTCTTAATCCATAAAAAAACGGCCCCCGAAGTCCTTCGGGGGCCGTGGGTCTTCAATCTTCCACGGGAGCCGCTACTGCTTCTGTTCGGCCTTTTTCTTATAGTCCTCTATGGCGGCGTGGAGCGCGTCCGCGGCGAGGTTGGAGCAGTGCATCTTCACAGGCGGCAGGCCGTCAAGGGCCTCGGCCACCGTGCTGTTGGATACCTTTTCCGCGTCGTCGAGCCCCTTGCCCTTCACAAGCTCCGTGACCATTGAGCTCGTGGCTATGGCCGCCCCGCACCCGAACGTCTTGAACTTGACGTCGGTTATGACGTTATTTTCCACCTTTATGGTAAGTTTCATTATATCTCCGCAGGCCGGGTTGCCCACCATGCCGGTGCCGCTCGGCGCATCTATCTCACCGACGTTCCTCGGGTTGGAGAAGTGCTCCATCACCTTTTCACTGTACATACGCCTCTCTCCTTGAATTCCGTTGCCCCTCCCATATCATTTAAGAAAGCTCTGATTAATTATGTTTTCCTGTCATTCTGAGGGAGCACGTTCACTACGTTCAGTGTAAACTCCGCGACCGAAGAATCTCGTAACTTACTGATTTGTCTACATGCAAGATTCTTCGCGGAGTTTATCCTTAGCGAAAAACCAAGATTCTTCGCTACGCTCAGAATGACATGCGCTTGTGAATTAATCAGAGGTTCCTTATCACGGGACGAACACGCCTGCGGGGACCACGTCGCCGGGCCTCTCCACCGTCCTCATGTCAAGGATGAACCTGCCCTTGCTTACCCTGCCGAGGATGGAGGGGTCGCTGTTGAGGAAATATCTGAATATCCTCTCCGGCCCAGTTGTCCCGTGGGTTATGGATACGACCCTTGTCTTGAGGTTGTGCCCGGGCAAAGACCCTCCCCCCACTACAGACTCCCCGTCCTCAACCTCTATCGTGAAGCCGTCCCCGAGAGAATCTCCGAGAAGTGCCGCCGCCGTCTGCGCGGCCTCATCTATCTCACTTAGAGGCCGGGCCATGTGCCTGAGCACAGGTAGCGTCCGAGGGAGCGTATCTTCGTTGAGATATAGCCTCAACGTCGCCTCAAGCGCGGATAGGGTCAGCTTGTCGGCCCGCAGCGCCCTCTTTAGCGGATTTTTTCTTATCCTATCCACAAGGTCTTTCCTGCCGGCTATGACCCCGGCCTGTGGCCCGCCGAGGAGCTTATCCCCGCTGAAGAGGACGATGCCCGCCCCTGAGGCGATGCTTTCGCCGGCGACCGGCTCCCTTGGGAGGCCCCATCTCGTGAGGTCGACAAGAGAGCCGCTCCCGAGGTCCTCGACCACCGGTATGCTCCGGGCCGAGCCTATCTCCACAAGTTCTTTGAGCCCGACCTCGGCCGTAAACCCGACGATCCTGTAGTTGCTCGTATGGGCCTTGAATATCAGGGCGGTATTTTCCGTTATGGCCGTGGCGTAGTCGCGCGGATGGGTCCTGTTGGTCGTGCCGACCTCCTTCAAGACGCACCCGCTCTTTTTTATTATGTCCGGGAGCCTGAAGGAGCCCCCTATCTCGATTAGCTCGCCCCTTGAAACTATAACCTCTCCGCCCTCGGCGAGCGTATTGAGGGTTATGAGCACCGCGGCGGCGTTGTTGTTGACGATAGAGGCGTTCTCGGCCCCGGTGAGCCTCTTTATCAGGCCCTCCACAAGGCAGTCCCTCTCGCCTCTCTCCCCGTTCTCTATATCCATCTCGAGGTTTATGCACCCTTCCGCCGCAAGGGTCAACGCCTCGACCGCCTCATTGCTCAATATCGCCCTGCCGATATTTGTATGGAGGACGGTGCCGGATGCGTTTATCACGCGCCTTATCCTTGAAGCGAGGGCCTCCTTCATCCGCGCGGCAACTGACCCCATTATATCATCTATTGTCACCTCATGGAGCGCGCCGGAGAGTATCCTGCCCCTTATATCTTCAAGGGCCCCTCTAACGGCCTCGGTCGCAATCACCGTGGAAGCCCCGCAAAGCGCGGCGCTCCTCCTTATCTCGTCGTCCCTCAGAAGCTCGTCCACCGAGGGCAGGCCCCTCAGGAGCCTATGACTATCGTCAATCGCCCTTTCCATAGTCTAACTCTACCACGGGTCTTGAACAACGGTCAAGGGCGCAAGGGAGGGCCATTGATGCTGAAAATGATTTACATACCACGGCGCGCCATAGTATCATATCTCAAATCATAGACGGGGCATAAAAACTCCTAACAGGTTGCTGAAAAACTCAAAATTTGTTCGGGCTGCTCAAAAAGTTCCAGATGTAAGGCGTCGAGGAGTGAGGAATGAGGCGTAGTTTTGATTACGCCGCAGTGACGAGCAACGAAGACAACGCCGCAGATGGGACTTTTTCAGCAGCCTGCTGAACGGGGCTGAGCCATGCCGCCAATAGTATCCATAGTCGGGAAATCCGGGAGCGGGAAGACCACGCTCCTTGAAAAGGTCATACGGGAGCTTTGCCGTAAGGGCTACACCGTGGGCATTATCAAGCACGACGCACACGGCTTTGAGATAGACCACGAGGGCAAGGACTCCTGGAGGCATAAAAAGGCGGGCGCCGCTACAGTGGCGCTCTCCTCCCCAGCCAAGTTCGCCGTAATAAAGGACGTGAAAAAGGAATGGCCGCCTGAGCGGATAATAGAGGCCCACCTCTCCGACGTAGACGTCGTTATTACCGAGGGCTTCAAAAAATCCCGGTTCCCAAAGATAGAGGTATTAAGGAAGGCGAACTCCTCATCTCCTGTCTGCGCCAAGGATAAAAACCTCATCGCGTTCGCGACGGACGCAGACATCTCCGGAAAGGGCAAGACCCCTGTCTACCCCATTGACGACTTCAAGGGCATAGCCCGCCTCATAGAAAAGGATATCATTAAAAGGCACAGGGAATGCGGCGTATCGTTGACAGTGGACGGGGAAGTGGTTACGCTCAAACCGTTCATAGAGAACCTTATAAGGGACGGGGTTATCGGCATGATACGGAGCCTCAAGGGGTGTGCTGACGCAAGCGAGATAGAGCTGAGGATTCGGCGCGGGTGAGTGTGGAGGCGCGAGGGTCGGGCGGGAGGAAAAAAATGCCAAGAGGATGCGGTTTGGGTGTGGTGGCGGGAGTTTCCTCCTGTCACCTTTTAAGCACGGGAGACTATAGTTGCCGTCGGGAGGAAACTCCCGACGGCACTGGAATTCCTCTTGTGTTGGGTTGAAATGCGCAACCCAACCTGCAAGGCTACAAGGCTCCAGAACAAGAAAACATCGCAAAAATTCTTGATGTAGCGGATGACACAATTGCTAAGACTGAGGCGCTATTAAATAAACGTAAAGCAATCAAGACGGGCCTGATGCAGTACCTGCTAACTGGGCGCGTGCGGATTAACCAAAAAGTGGGGTAGCAGCATCATGGATTGGTCGACATTTATCACCGCATTATTGACCAGTCTTGGAGGAACCGGGATTCTCGTCGCCATTGCTGTGTTCCTCGGCAAAAAATGGCTTGGTTCTCGAATTGAGGAATCGGTCAAGCATGAGTATGCGAGAAAGCTCGAAGAACACAAGGCACAACTTCAGACACAGTTGAACCGATCAGTTGAGGAGATGAAGGCTGAGTTTCAGGAGGCTGTCGACCAAAAGGTTACAGATAAAGCTCTTTATGTCAAGTTTTTTGAAACGCTGCCTTCTTCTGGCAGTATCGAATTTCTGAAAACTTTTGACATGGGGTTTGGTTCATTTGAAACCGAGCAATTATCTCAATTAAAATATTTTTACTGTAATTGGAACAAGCCAGAATACGAATTTCTTGACGCAGAATTGGAATGTAAACGCAAGGCATTGCGAGAAGCTATTTCCAAATATCTTGATTCTTATAGCACGAATGTGTTTTGTACAAAAACAGATACAAAACGGGCTTACGTGTTACCTGAATGGAAGGAAACAAAGCCTGACGTTTACCGACAGATTATCGATAAACTGAACTCTTTGGCTGATGAGGTGGTAAAAGCACATGAGGATTTGGTCCGTAGTGCTAGGCTTAAGCTAAAGAGTTAAGTCTCGTAGGTTGGGTTGAAGAATGAAACCCAACATTTTGAAATATTCCTGTTGTGTTGGGTTGAAATGCGCAACCCAACCTACAAGGCTGAAACTCCAGACAGCACTGGGAATAAGAGGCTCCCCCCCCTTTAGGCGAGAGCATTACCTGCCTGCGGTGCAGGGCGTGGGGGCTGGAGAAGTGCCGGTGCCAGGGTAAGATGAGGGTGTATGAGACGTAAAAATAAGAAGGAGGTAAAATTGAAAAAACTTCATCAATGCGTGATTGCACTGCTTCTCACTTTCCTTTTTCCGATTTCGGCTTATGCTCAAACGGCTAAGGATGTTTATAAAGCCGGGTAGGGTGGGCTTAGCCCACCATGTACAGGAGTGAGTAGCGGATATTTTGGTGGGCGGAGCCCACCCTACTACCTGACTTTACGCAAGGAAGAGGCATAATAATGCCCAAAGCTCACATAGACATCCCAAAAGAAAAAATCGCCGAGTTCTGCAAAAAATGGCAAGTCCGCGAGTTCGCACTGTTCGGCTCGGTCTTGAGGGATGACTTCAGGCCGGACAGCGACATAGACGTGCTGGTTACCTTTGATGAGGAGGCAAGGCACAGCCTGTTCGACCTTGTGCATATGTGAATTCAGCGGAAATCGTCTATGCCGCGTGACAAGGTGTACCTGCTCGACATACTGGAAGCCTCACGGTTTGCCCTCGGCTATATCGGCAAAAAGCCGAGGGAAGACTTCCTCAAAGACACTCAGTGTCAGGACGCCGTAATCAGGCGCATTGTGATTATAGGCGAGGCGGCGCGCAGGGTCTCGGATGAGACCAAGTCCGCATTGCGTCTCCCCTGGAGCGAGATGGTCGCCATGCGCAACCTTTTGATACATGAGTATGACGACGTAGATATGAAAACCGTCTGGGAGACCGTCAGCCATGACTTCCCGCCGCTTATCGATTCTCTGGAAAAGATTCTTAAGCAGGGAGATGATAAGTGAGGCAGCCAAAGGGCTTTGATAATATGGAGGTATATCGTG
>JACRNN010000014.1 GCA_016234955.1 Deltaproteobacteria bacterium
ATCCGACGGGATTACGGAGGAGAACTCCCGCTCTTTCTCTATCCTCCCGGTAATCACCTTGTGCGCCCTTTTTATGACCCTTATGATGCGGCCTTCCCTCTTGCCGCCCTCTTTGTACCCCTCCACCCTCGCGGCCACCGTATCGCCGTGCATGGCGCCGGCAAGCCTTCGCGGGGCTATGAATACGTCCGTACCGCCTTCGTCTGGACGGACGAAGCCGAAGCCGTCCGGGTGGCAGATAAGCTCCCCTGTGATGAGGTTCATCTTTGAAGGGAGCCCGTACCTGCCCCCCCGTATCTCTATGAGCGTCCCGTCGCTTACAAGCCGTTTGATGAGCCGCTTGAACTTCTCCCGCCTGTCCCTCTTCACGCCGAAGACATGGACGAGTTCCTTGAAGGACATGGGCTTGTACGCGCCTTCCTTCATGAACTCCACTATCTTTTTCGACGGGTCTTCTTCCGTTTTATCAATATCTTTATCCATAGTCTTATACGCGGTGCGGCCTCCCCATCCCTTTAAATTTAAAAGACAATACTTACTGCGCGGGTGATCAATCCTGCCTCCGAATTATTTTATTCGGTCTTCCGTCCCCGCAATCCGGCGCTATCCTGCGGCATCGCGAGTGGATATAATCAGAGGTTCGTCGAGTTTACATTAGCAGGTTGTTGAAAAACCCTCGCGTCCGTTCAGGCTGTCGAAGATTCCCCGCGGCTTGCCGCGGGGAATCTTCGACATGTAAGGAAGTATCTATATCCGATTCGCTCGCTTAACCCCGCGGCAAGCTGCGGGCTGGGCGCTCGCTATGCATGTTCAAAAAGCTCCCGACCCACGCCACTTGGCGTGAGACAAGACCATTGTAAAGGAACGGGATTACCGGCCAATACTGGTAAAGGAGAGCGCGGCAACGGATTTTTAACGTTCTGAATCCCCCTGGGGTTTAAGCCCATGGAGGAGTCATTACTTCGGCACCTTCTCCCAGTCCTTCAGGAACCGGTCTATGCCCACGTCCGTAAGCGGATGTTTTGAGAGCTGTTCGAGGACCTTGAACGGGATGGTGGCGATATGCGCCCCCAGGGTGGCGCTCTCAAGGACGTGGAGCGGGTTTCTGACGCTGGCCACTATCACCTCGGTTGAAAACCCGTAGTTATCGAATATGTCGAGTATCTGCGGTATAACGTCCATGCCGGGCTGGGCGATGTCGTCGAGCCTGCCCACAAACGGGCTTACGTACGCCGCCCCGGCCTTTGCGGCCATGAGCGCCTGGACCGGAGAGAATATGAGCGTAACGTTGACCTTTATCCCCTCCCTGGAGACGGTCTTTACGGCCTTGAGCCCCTCAAGGGTCATCGGTATCTTTACGACGATATTCCGGTGTATCCTGGAGAGCTCCCGCGCCTCCTTTATGAGCCCCTTGGCGTCCATGCTCACGGCCTCAGCGCTTATGGGGCCGTCCACTATGGAGCAGATATCCTCTATGATCTCCTTGAACGGACGCTTCTCCTTTGACACAAGCGAGGGGTTGGTGGTGACGCCGTCGACCAGACCCCACTCATCGGCAAGCCTTATCTCTTCCACATTTGCGGTATCTATAAAGAACTTCATAAAAACTCCCTTGACTTAGAATTTTTACTGTGCGATTATTTTTTTTCGGAGCCGCTCCTGAAGGGATTTTAGAGACTGAATATATCCCGAAAAACCG
>JACRNN010000029.1 GCA_016234955.1 Deltaproteobacteria bacterium
GCGGCGGTAAGCGCCCTGTTGTAGTCCTTGATGTTCTTTATGGGCTTACGGTCTATCTCTTTTACGACGTCCCCGCGCCTCAACCCGACGGCGGCGGCCGGGCCGTCCTGCCTGACCGAGCTTACTACGACCCCTTCGGTTCCGGCGATGCCGAGCCTTTTAGCTATCTCAGGTGTCAGCGGCTGTACGGAGAGTCCGAACCTCTTGTCCGGCGCCGCCTCTTTCTCCTCCGTGGGCGCCTCCTCCGCGGCCGCCTCTTCCTCTTTCCTCATGGACACCGTTATGAGCAGGGTCTTCTCCTTGCCGTCCCTCAGTACCTTGAGCTCGACGTTCTTGCCCGGGCGCGTAGCGGCCACCGTCCTCGGCAGGTCTGAGAGCTCGTTTATCGGTTTGCCGTCGAACGACACGATGATATCGCCCGCCTTCAGCCCCGCCTTGTCGGCCGGGTCTCCGGGCGTTACCGAAGAGACGAGCGCCCCCCTTGTATCCTTGAGGCCGAACGACGCGGCGAGCTCCGGGGTCAACTCCTGGATGCTTACGCCTATCCACCCCCTTGTCACCTTCCCGCGCTCTTTAAGCTGTAGGAGCACCTCTTTGGCCATATTCACCGGGGTGGCGAAGCCTATGCCCTGGCCCCCGGCTATTATCGCGGTATTGATGCCGACGACCTCGCCCCTTACGTTGAAAAGCGGGCCGCCGGAATTGCCGGGGTTGATCGAGGCGTCGGTCTGTATGAAGTTATCATAAGGGCCCGCGCCGATAATCCTGCCCTTCTGGCTCACTATCCCGGCGGTGACGGTGCCGCCCAGGCCAAAGGGGTTTCCGATGGCAAGGACCCACTCGCCTATCTGCAGGCTGTCGGAGTTGCCGAGCGAGACCGCCGGCAGGTCCCTGTCGGCCTTGATCTTTATGAGGGCTATATCGAGTTTCTGGTCCTGGCCGATGACCCTGGCCTTGTAGTCCTTCTTATCCTCCGATAACGTTACTATTATCTCCGTGGCGTTCTCTATGACGTGGTAGTTCGTCAGTATGTAGCCTTCCTTGTTTATTATGAAGCCCGACCCGAGGCTCTGCCTCTTGAGCTCCCTGCCCTTTTGCCCCTCCTGCATGAACTTGTCGAGGTCGTCGCCGTAGAAGTCCTCCCACGGCCCCTTGAACTCCGGGAACGGCGCCGGCCTCTCTTTTATGACCTGCGTGGTGGAGATGTTCACCACCGACGGGGAGAGCCTGTTTGCCAGGTCTACGAAGTTCGGTATGGCCGCGCCCGCGGCCGGATGCCCCTCAGGGGGCGAAGAGGGCGCGTCCTTCCAGAAGACCTGCGCGGTTGTAATGCTCGTCATATCGAACCGCATGGTTATCGCTATGCCCGCGATTATCGACACGACCGCCACGATCAAGACCGTCTTTATCCCGAACCTGTTGTTTTTTTTGCTCATTTGCTCTCCTTATAATCGGTCCACATCAAGGGTGTTTAGCGCGGCCTTTACGCGGCCCCCTTTCCCTGATAATAGGCCTGTTGCGTATAAGACGCATATGTAAAGAACATTGAAGCTCCCCGCGGCTTGACACGGGCGCTCCGCTCGCACTGCCTATTTCCCGGCCTCCTTCACGTACCAGAGGCGAAGCTCCTTCAAGACATCGTCCATGAGGTTCTCCTCCACGGGCGTAAGGTTGCCCCTGGTCTTCTCCTGCAAGAGCGATATCAGGTCTATGGTCTGCTGGGCGGCGGCAGGCTCTTTTTCCGTCTTCCCTGTAATGGGGTTTTCAACGACCCCGAGGTTCATGAGCACAGAGGTGGAAAGCGAAAGGATAAATGTGGAAAAATCGAGCGGCGGGAGGTCTTTCAGTCCCTGTTCTATTTGAGCCTTGTCATCCATACCAGTATCCGGGATTATATACCTTAAACATTAAATCCATCTTAAAACATGTTTATATCTTTTTAATCCCCTTTCGGGGTTTTTTAGCGTTCTGAAACCCCATGTGGCTTTCAAGCCCGTGGTGGTTTCAGTGTGGACGGCGGCGTTCCTTTACCTTAAAGCTGCCGAATCTCTCTTACTGCACATGCACCTTTATCTTGCCCTGTTTCTTCTCCTCCCTCGTCTTGGGCACGGTTATCTTGAGCACCCCGTCCTTGTAGCCGGCCTTCACCCCTTCGTTGTCGACCGTGTACGGGAGGCTGAACTCCCTGTGGAACGCCCCGTAGAAGCGCTCCATCCTCTGGTAGTTCTCCTCGCCCAAGTTCCTGCCCTGCTTTCGTTCGCCCTTGAGCACCAGGGTGTTTTCATGTATCTCTATCATCACGTTGTCGACGTCGACGCCGGGAAGCTCGGCCTTAAGCACTATGTGGTCCTCGCTCTCGTATATGTCCACCGGAGGGTACCATGCGTTGCCCGATATGCCGGGGGTGCCCTTGTACTTCAAAAGCGTCTCGTCAAAGATCCGGCTCATCCGCTCCTGAAGGGTCAGAATGTCCTTAAACGGATCCCATTTTGTAGGGGCCACACAGACCTCCTCTGTCCTGTATTTCCAGGACCGTGCGTTTAGTGATACCTATCCGGGCTTAAGACCCGCAGGGGCTTCAGAACGTTAAAAAACGCAGACGCTTTTAATGTATTTTATAATAGGCATTTTGTCAAGGACGTTCGGTACTTGTCAGACCCCGGCGGGCTCCGTGGCCTTGTCGAAGGTCAGGCGCCCGTCCTTATAATCTATCAGTATCCTGTCGTCCGGGCCGAACTCGCCGTCGAGGAGCTTAAGGGCAAGGGCGTCCTGCACCTCCTTCTGCAGAAGCCTCTTCAACGACCGCGCGCCGAAGACCGGGTCGTACCCGGCCTCGGACAGATGTAACTTTGCCCTGTCGGTAAGGGTTATCTCCATGTTCCTGTCTTTCAGGAGCCTCTTGAGCCTCTCAAGCTGTATCTCCACGATGCTCTTCATATACTCCCTTGTAAGGGGGTGGAATATGATTATATCGTCGACCCTGTTGAGGAACTCCGGCTTGAAGGTCGTCCTGAGGACCTCGGTGACGCGGTTCCTTATCTCTTCATAGTCCTTTTCGCCGAGCTCGGTTATGTACTGGCTGCCGATGTTCGAGGTCATTATTATGACGGTATTCTTGAAGTCCACCGTCCTGCCGTGGCCGTCGGTAAGCCTCCCGTCGTCGAGTATCTGGAGGAGGAGGTTGAATACCTCGGGGTGGGCCTTCTCTATCTCGTCGAAGAGGATGACCGAGTACGGCCTCCTCCTCACGGCCTCGGTCAGGTACCCTCCCTCCTCATACCCGACGTATCCGGGGGGGGCGCCGATGAGCCTGGCGATGGAGTGTTTCTCCATGAACTCGCTCATGTCTATCCTGACCATGGCGCGCTCGTCGTCAAAGAGGAACTCGGCAAGGGCCCTTGCCGTCTCGGTCTTGCCCACTCCGGTGGGGCCGAGGAATATGAAAGAGCCTATGGGGCGGTTTACGTCCTGTAGCCCGGCGCGCGCCCTCCTTACGGCGTTGGAGACGGACTTGAGCGCGGCGTCCTGGCCCACGACCCTCTTTCTCAGCCCCTCCTCCATCTTAAGGAGCTTTGCCCGCTCGCCCTCGAGCATCCTTGAGACCGGGATGCCGGTCCACCTCGACACTATCTGCGCGATATCCTCGCCGTCGACCTCTTCCTTGAGCATCCTCTTGTGGTTCTGGAGGTCGAGCATGGAGGTCGAGCAGCTTTTTATCGTCCTCCTCGAACTGCTTCTGGAGCTCGGATAAACGGCCGTACTTGAGCTCCGCCGCTCTTCCGAGGTCCCCGGACCTCTCGGCCTGGGCCGAGAGGAGCTTCGCCTCCTCCATCTTCTTCTTGGTATCCTGTATCCTCGTTATTATCTCCTTTTCCTTCTGCCAGTGGAGCTTGAGCTTCATGCCCTCTTCCTTGAGGCCGGAGAGCTCCTTTTCTATCTTCTCAAGCCTCTCGAGGGAGACCCTGTCGGTCTCCTTCAAAAGGGCCTGCTTCTCTATCTCGAGCTGGATCATCCGCCTTTCTATCTGGTCTATCTCGGTAGGCATGCTGTCTATCTCGATCCTCAGGCGCGAGGCCGCCTCGTCCATAAGGTCTATGGCCTTGTCCGGCAGGAACCTGTCGGCTATGTACCTGTTGGAGAGCGT